>JBIIRQ010000062.1:0-5229 GCA_044341445.1 Candidatus Planktophila sp. | reverse complement strand
CTATAGAAGTGATATCGCCCTCGTTGCGTCGCTAGCCCAGGTAGAGAATTAAGTAAGGGAGAATGCACCAGTGAGCGTATTAGCTAACCGTTATGCATCAGCGCAGATGCGCGCCATCTTTGCCCCGGAAGAGAAGATCATCGCAGAACGTCGCTTGTGGATTGCAGTAGCCCGGGCACAATCAAAGCTCGGCCACACAATCTCTGATTCAGTTATTGCAGATTATGAAAAAGTTGTAACGAAAGTTGACCTTGCCTCGATTGATGCACGTGAAAAAACCACACGCCACGATGTGAAGGCGCGTATAGAAGAATTTAACGCACTGGCAGGACACGAAGCTATCCATGCCGGCATGACCAGCCGTGACCTTACTGAAAATATTGAAGCGCTCCAGATAAAAAATGGACTCGATCTCATCGGCGATAAAGTGATTGCAACCCTTGCCGCCCTTGCCGCAAAAGCTGCCCTCTATGCCGATCAACCTATTGCGGGCCGTTCACATAATGTGCCAGCGCAAATCACAACGCTCGGTAAGAGATTTGCAAGCGCCGCAGAAGAATTACTCTTCGCATACGAACGTTTAGTTGCGCTACAAGAGCGTTACCCAATGCGCGGCATCAAAGGCCCTGTCGGTACAGCTCAAGATTCCATTGACTTGCTTGGATCAACAGAGGCACACCAATCACTAGAACGCGCGATTGCTGCTGAGCTTGGATTTAATCGAGTACTTGATTCAACCGGCCAGATCTATCCACGTTCCTTTGATTACGATGTTCTTACAACTCTTGTTCAATTAGCTGCCGCTCCATCTTCTCTTGCCACATCAATTCGATTGATGGCCGGTGCCGAACTTGTCACCGAAGGTTTTAAAGAGGGCCAGGTTGGATCATCTGCTATGCCACATAAGATGAATACGCGATCATGTGAGCGCATTAATGGCCTGGCGGTGATCTTGCGCGGATATTCATCCATGGTCTCTGAACTTGCTGGAGATCAATGGAATGAAGGCGATGTTTCATGCAGCGTTGTTAGACGCGTAGCAATTGCCGATGCTTTCTATGCCATGGATGGATTATTAGAAACAACGCTGACTGTCCTTAACGAATTTGGTGCATTCCCTGCAGTCATCGAAGCAGAACTTGATCGCTATCTTCCATTTCTTGCAACAACAAAGATATTGATGGCAGCGGTTAAAGCCGGCGTTGGCCGCGAAGTCGGACATGAAGTGATTAAAGAGCACGCAGTCAAGGCAGCGTTGGCAATGCGAGACGGTAAACCAAATACTTTGCTTGATGCGCTAGCTGCAGATGCGCGAATTCCATTAGATAAAAGTGCGTTAGAGAAATTACTCAGTGCACCCCTTGAATTTACTGGCGATGCTCGCCAACACATTGCACGAGTTGTTGCTCGCATTGAGGCGATCACATCCGCGCATCCTGCCGCAGCGCAGTACAAACCTGGCTCTATCCGGTGAGCGGCTTCGGCCTTGCTGGTCCACCACCAGCACCACAGGTTGCTGGGTGGGATCACCTGCGCACTGGGAAAGTTCGTGATCTCTACACAAATTCATCTGGCGAAATTCTTCTGGTGGCATCAGATCGCATCAGCGCATTCGATTGGGTTCTTCCAACAACAATCCCTGATAAAGGTGCAATCCTGACCCAGTTATCACTCTTTTGGTTTGAGTTACTTGAAGACATTATCCCTAACCACATCATTACCGACGATGTTCCAACACAAGTTGCCGATCGTGCGGTGATTGTGGAGCCGCTGAAAATGTTTGAGATTGAATGTGTAGCTCGGGGATATCTCACCGGCAGTGGATTGGTTGAATATAAAGAAAGTGGCGCAGTCTGTGGCAACACTCTTCCAGCTGGTCTTATGGATGGATCGAAACTTCCAACACCGATCTTTACTCCTGCCACCAAGGCTGACATTGGAGATCACGATATAAACATTGATTTTGATCAGGCAGCATCAATTGTGGGTGCAGAGCATGCACAATCGCTCCGCGATTACACCCTTAAGCTCTATACGGAGGCAGCGGAATTTGCCGAAAGCCGTGGAATTATTCTGGCTGATACTAAATTTGAATTTGGTTTAGATAGTGATGGGGAAATTCTCTTGGGCGATGAAGCGCTCACTCCTGATTCATCGCGCTTCTGGGATGGCACTCATAAAGGGGCATCATTTGATAAACAATTTGTCAGGGATTACCTCACAACATCTGGGTGGGATAAGAAGAGTCCACCACCAGAATTGCCCGCAGAGATCGTTGAGAAAACTGCGGAGCGTTACCACCAGGCATATTTCACACTCACCGGCAGTAAGTTCTAAGGGGAAATCAGATGGCCATCATCGTCGTAGAAGTAATGCTCAAGCCTGAGATTTTAGATCCACAAGGTGTTGCAGTCGGTGCTGCCCTTCCCCGTCTTGGCTTCACCTTTGCAAAGAGTGTACGTCAAGGAAAACGTTTTGAAATTGAAATTGATGGTCAACCAACTGCGCAACAGATGGCAGAGATTGAAAAAGCTGCAGCAACACTTCTTGCCAATCCTGTGATTGAAACATATGTAGTTACGGTGCAGGCATGAAAGTTGGTGTCATCACATTTCCTGGCACGCTCGATGATCGTGATGCTCTGCGCGCGGCTAACGCTGCTGGTACAACCGCGATTTCACTCTGGCATAACGATGCCGACCTCAAAGGTGTGGATGCAGTTATCTTGCCCGGTGGATTCTCATACGGTGACTATCTGCGCTGTGGTGCAATCAGTCGCTTTGCACCGGTGATGGAGAAGGTCATTGCTGCAGCAAATGGCGGAATGCCACTTCTTGGAATCTGCAACGGTTTTCAGGTTTTATGTGAGGCACATTTACTGCCGGGTGCTCTGACTCGCAATAAAGATCTTCATTTCTTATGTCGCGATCAAAAACTCGTCATTGAAAATAACGCCACCGCCTGGACCTCTGACTATGCCAAGGGTCAAGAGATTGTTATTCCGCTGAAAAATGGCGAAGGTTCTTTTCAATGTGACGATAAAACCCTTGCCACACTTGAAGGAGAAGGTCGTGTAGTTGCTCGTTACGTGGGTGAAAATCCCAACGGGTCACGCAACCTCATTGCCGGAATTACTAATAAGCGCGGAAACATTGTCGGGCTGATGCCACATCCAGAGCACGCTATTGAAACCCTGACGGGGCCAAGTGCTGATGGGCTGGCCTTCTTTACATCCGTCCTTAAGGCAATGGTGAAGTAATGGCACTTGATACCGTCGCTATTGCAACGCAGAACCCCGATACCTCACAACCATTTGCCGAGCTAGGGCTCAAGCCAGATGAATACGCACGCATTAAAGAAATCCTAGGTCGCAGACCAACGTCATCTGAATTGGCTATGTATTCGGTGATGTGGTCTGAGCACTGTTCTTATAAATCATCGAAGGTACATCTCAGGCAGTTTGGCGAGAAGGCAGTGAAGTCTGATGCACTTCTCGTTGGAATCGGCGAAAATGCAGGTGTTGTCGATATCGGCCAGGGTTATGCCATCACATTTAAAATTGAATCCCATAACCACCCATCATTTATTGAGCCGTATCAAGGCGCTGCAACAGGTATCGGTGGAATCGTCCGCGATATTTTAACAATGGGTGCTCGCCCTATCGCCGTGATGGATCCGCTGCGATTTGGTCCAGCTGATGAAGCCGACACCCGCCGTGTCTTGCCCGGTGTGATTGCCGGCGTTGGTGGATATGGAAACTGTCTTGGCCTTGCCAATATTGGCGGCGAAGTTGTCTTTGATGAAACGTACTTAGGTAATCCGCTAGTGAATGCGCTCTGCGTTGGTGTGATGAAACATAGCGACATTAAATTAGCGAAGGCAGCCGGTGCTGGAAATCTTGTTGTGCTTTATGGTGCAAAGACCGGTGGAGATGGAATCGGCGGTGTCTCAGTCTTAGCATCAGAAACTTTTGGATCAACGGGTCCGGCAAAGCGCCCAGCAGTACAGGTGGGCGATCCCTTTGTTGAAAAAGTATTAATTGAATGTTCGCTAGAAATCTTTGCCGAAGATCTCGTTGTAGGCATCCAAGACCTTGGCGGGGCAGGCTTATCGTGTGCCACCAGCGAGCTAGCTTCAGGTGGAAGTGGTGGTATGAAGGTTGCGCTAGATCGAGTGCCACTGCGTGATGCGACCTTATCGCCTGAAGAAATCTTGATGTCGGAATCGCAAGAACGTATGTGCGCCATTGTTGAACCAGGAAAGATTGATCGCTTTTTGGAGATCTGCAAGAAATGGGATGTGACTGTGACAGTTATTGGTGAAGTCACCGACGGTGATCACCTTGAAATAACCTGGCATGGAGAACTTATTGTCGATGTCCCGCCTCGCACCGTGGCACACGATGGCCCTGTCTACTCCAGACCGCTAGCAGAGCCTGCATATATTGCACGAGTCAACGCTGAAGTTATTTCACCTCCGGTTCCTAAAACTCCAACGGAGATCAAAGCTGGAATCTTGCAGATGGCAGCAACACCAAACTTGGCAGATAAGAGCTGGGTCACCAATCAATATGATCGCTATGTACAGGGCAACACAGTGCAATCACAGCCAGATGATTCTGGAATGGTCCGCATCGATGAGAAGACACACCTTGGTGTTGCAGTGGCCACAGATGCCAATGCAAATTGGTCTTACTTAAATCCATATGAGGGTGCAAAGCTTGCGTTAGCCGAGGCATCACGAAATATTGCAACAGCTGGTGCGGTTCCGCTTGCTGTAACAAACTGTCTCAACTTTGGTTCTCCTGAAGATCCAGGTGTGATGTGGCAATTTGCAGAGACTGTGCGCGGGTTGGCAGATGGATGTCTTGAGATGGGTCTTCCTGTTACAGGTGGCAACGTCTCCTTCTATAACCAGACCGGTAATGTTGCAATCTTGCCAACACCCGTCATCGGAGTTCTTGGCGTTATAGATGATGTGCGCACTCGCACGCCGATGAGCTTTGATCGTGCCGGACTTGAACTTTATGTAATCGGTGCAAGTGATGAGAACTTATCTGGTTCTGAATGGGCCTACCTTCACGGTATGCGCGGGGGACAGGCACCAACAGCTGATTTACAGCGTGAAATGCGCCTTATCAAGCTATTGGTAAAGGGTCGCACCGAAAAGATTTTCACTGCAGCCCATGATTTAAGCCAAGGTGGACTTACCGCATCCCTTACCGAGATG
>JBIIRQ010000061.1:0-5338 GCA_044341445.1 Candidatus Planktophila sp. | reverse complement strand
TAACAACGATAAAGGAGAAATACCGTGGCAACGATGTATCACGAAGAGGATGCAGATCTCTCAATCATCCAGGGTCGCAAGGTCGCGATCATCGGTTACGGCTCACAAGGCCACGCACATGCACTGAGTCTTCGTGACTCAGGTGTTGATGTACGTGTCGGCCTTAAAGATGGTTCGCCATCTCGCGCTAAGGCAGAAGAAGCCGGACTTCGCGTGACAAGTGTTGCTGAAGCGGTTAAAGAATCTACCGTCATCATGATCTTGGCACCTGACCACGTTCAGCGCCACATCTACACCGAGTCAATCGAGCCAAACCTCAAAGCAGGGGATGCAATCTTCTTTGGCCACGGTTTCAATATTCGATTTGGTTACATCACTCCACCAGCAAATGTTGATGTCTGCATGGTTGCACCTAAGGGTCCAGGACACTTGGTGCGTCGCGAGTACTCAGCAGGACGTGGCGTTCCCGTTATCGTTGCAGTTGAACAGGATTCAACAGGTAACGCTTGGCCTTTGACACTTTCATACGCAAAGGCAATCGGCGGACTTCGCGCCGGTGGAATCCTGACAACATTTACAGAAGAGTGCGAAACAGATCTCTTCGGTGAGCAGTCAGTACTCTGTGGCGGAGCATCACAGCTAGTGATGTATGGTTTTGAAGTTTTGACTGAGGCGGGATACCAGCCAGAGGTTGCTTACTTTGAATGTCTCCACGAGCTCAAGTTGATCGTAGATTTGATGTACGAAGGTGGAATTGCAAAGCAGCGTTGGTCTGTTTCAGATACCGCTGAATTTGGTGATTATGTCTCTGGTCCGCGCGTCATTGATCCACGTGTTAAGGAGAATATGAAGGCGGTTCTTGCTGATGTTCAATCAGGAGCATTTGCAAAGCGCTTCATCGATGATCAAGAAGCTGGTGGTCCAGAATTTAAGGCACTTCGCGCAAAGGGTGAAACACATCCAATCGAGACAGTTGGACGCGAACTTCGCAAGATGTTTAGCTGGATGAAGAATTCCAACAAGGATGATTACCAAGAAGGAAGCGCAGCACGTGGCTAAACCAGTTGTTCTGATTGCAGAAGAGTTAAGTCCAGCAACGCTTGAAGCGCTCGGACCTGACTTTGAGGTGCGTAACTGCGACGGTGCAAATCGCGCAGAGCTCCTTGAAGCGTTAGGCAAAGGTGTCGATGCTGTACTGATTCGCTCTGCGACCAAGATGGATGCTGAGGCAATTGCTGCAGCAAAGGGTCTTCGCGTCATTGCACGTGCCGGTGTGGGTCTTGATAACGTTGATATTCCTGCAGCAACAGCTGCCGGTGTCATGGTTGTTAATGCTCCGACATCAAATATCGTCTCAGCGGCCGAACTTGCGATCGCACTATTGCTGGCATCTGCTCGCTTTGTTTCCCCTGCACACGCTGCGCTGCGTAACGGTAAGTGGGCACGTTCAAAGTACACAGGTGCTGAACTATTTGAGAAGACTCTTGGCATCGTCGGCTTTGGTCGTATTGGTCAATTAGTTGCTCATCGTATGCAGGCCTTTGGCATGAATGTGATCGCATACGATCCATATTTGCAACCAGCTCGTGCTGCTCAACTCAACGTTGAACTTGTTGAACTCGATGAGCTTTTGAAGCGTAGTGATTTCATCACTATTCACCTTCCAAAGACAAAAGAGACAGCAAATCTCATCGGCGTTGATGCGTTGAAGAAGGTAAAGCCAGAAGTGCGCATTATTAATGCTGCGCGCGGTGGAGTCCTTGATGAGACTGCCCTCTATAACGCAATCAAAGAAGGTCGCGTTGCAGGAGCTGGTCTCGATGTTTACGCCACAGAGCCATGCACCGACTCACCACTTTTTGAACTTGATGAAGTGGTTGCAACACCTCACCTCGGAGCATCTACTGATGAAGCGCAAGAGCGTGCCGGTATCGCAGTTGCGGTCTCTGTTCGTAAAGCGCTCGGCGGTGAACTTGTTCCTGATGCAGTCAACGTTAAGGGTGGAGCAATCCATGATGAGATTCGTCCATCTCTTCCATTGGTTGAGAAGATGGCGCAGATCGGAACTGCCTTAGCTGGAGAACTTCCGGTCAGCATGGAGATCACAGTTATGGGAGATATCTCAGGACATGATTCATCCATCTTGGCAACAAGTGCACTTAAGGGTGCCTTACTTGCAGCGGGCGCAGAAGATGTTACCTACGTTAATGCACCAGGACTTGCTACAGAGCGCGGCGTCACATCAAATGTGACAACTACACCTGATAGCCCTGAATATCGCAGCATGATCTCTCTTCATCTCGCTTTAAGCAACGGAAAGTCAATCAAGGTTGATGGAACGTTGATGGGAATTCGTAAAGTCGAAAAGATCATTGCAATTGATGGCTTTGATCTTGATCTTCCACCATCAGAGAACATGCTCTTCCTTGGCTATGCCGATCGTCCTGGCGTTGTCGGAACAGTCGGTAACGCACTTGGAGCGGCAAAGATCAATATCGCCGGCATGCAGGTTGCGCGTCAGGCACAAGGCGGTAGCGCTCTTATGGCGATCACCGTTGATTCATCTGTCTCAGAATCTGTAGCGGCATCTGTTGCAAAGGAAATCGGAGCAGATCTTGTTCGATCTGTCTCTTTGGTGGGCTAATGTCAAAGAAAATAAACCTTGCCGTCATCGCAGGAGATGGAATCGGTCCTGAGGTTGTTACTCAAGGTATCCGGATTCTTGATGCAGTGGCTGCAAAGTACGACACTACTTTTTCTAAGACTGAGTACGACTTAGGCGCAGGATTTTGGCATCGCACCGGAGAAGTTCTACCTGATTCAGTGATGGCAGAGATTGCAAAGTCTGATGTGATTCTTCTTGGCGCAGTGGGAGATCCCAGCGTTCCAAGCGGAGTTCTTGAGCGCGGCCTCTTACTTAAGCTTCGCTTCGCCTTCGATCATTACATCAACTTGCGACCTGCCAAGCTTGCACCAGGAGTCACTGGTCCACTGTCAACAACAGCGCCAATTGATTTCGTTGTTGTCCGAGAAGGAACCGAAGGTCCATATGTAGGAGCAGGTGGCGTTCTCGCTCTTGGCACAGAACACGAGATAGCAACTGAAGAGTCACTCAACACTCGACGAGGTGCTGAGCGAACGATCAGATATGCATTTGAGTTAGCAAAAAAGCGCGATCGTAAGAAGCTCACACTTGTTCACAAAAACAATGTGCTTACTCGTGCTGGAAGCCTCTGGACCCGCACATTCAATGAGGTTGCCACCGAATATCCGACGATCACAACCGAGTACATCCACGTTGATGCTGCCGCGATGTTCTTTGTTACCAATCCAGATCGCTTTGATGTCGTTGTTACAGATAACCTCTTCGGGGATATCTTGACCGATATTGCGGCGGCAATCTGTGGTGGCATCGGTTTGGCAGCCTCTGGCAATATAAATCCGACCGGAGCTTTTCCTTCAATGTTTGAACCTGTTCACGGGTCAGCCCCTGATATCGCTGGAAAAAATTTAGCTGACCCGACTGCAACGGTGATGTCAATTGCCATCATGCTTGATCATCTCGGTATGACACAGGCAGCGCGCGATGTTGAAGCCGCAGTTGCTCAATATCTTGCAACACGTGGATCAACCCAACGCAGCACAACCGAAGTGGGGGATGCGCTTTTAGCGCTGCTCTAATATGAAGATCACACTCAATCCCAGCGCTAAAGATGCAGCAACACGCGATGCTCTCGTTGCGGAAGGTGGATTCGGTAAGTACTACACCGACCACATGGTTATCTGTGAGTGGGATGAGAAGAACGGATGGGCAGAACCTGAATTGGTTCCCTACGGTCCACTTACCTTAGATCCTGCAACAGCGGTCTTTCATTACGGACAAGAGATCTTCGAAGGAATGAAGGCATATCGCCAACCTGATGGCGGTATTGCACTCTTTCGCCCTGAGGCAAATGCCAAGAGATTTGCTCGAAGTGCTGCGCGTTTAGCTCTTCCTGAAATGCCAGTTGAACTCTTTATTGAAACTGTCGAAACGTTAGTAAAGCAAGACGCTGGTTGGGTTCCTAACAAAGTGGGAGAGTCTTTATACATTCGCCCATTTATGTTTGCTACCGAAGTCGGCTTAGGTGTACGCCCAACAAATAAAGCAACCTTCCTGATTATCGCTACCCCTGCTGGTGCTTACTTTGATCCATCCAAGGCTGTCTCTGTCTGGATCTCCACCGAATATGTCCGTGCATCGCAAGGCGGAACAGGAGAGGCGAAGTGCGGCGGAAATTACGCGGCCTCACTCGTTGCACAGAAGGCTGCAGCGAAAGAAGGCTGCGATCAAGTTGTCTGGTTAGACGCCGTCGAGCGCAAGTGGGTGGAAGAGATGGGCGGCATGAATCTCTACTTTGTTAAAGGAAAAGGAAAAGATGCCACAATCTTTACGCCCAAGCTCACTGGAACACTATTGCCAGGTGTCACACGCGATTCGATTTTAAGTGTTGCTGCAGATCTCGGATATAAAGTTGAAGAAGGAATGATCAGTACCACCGACTGGCAAGATGGAATCGCTGCAGGTGAAATCACAGAAACTTTTGCCTGCGGAACCGCCGCAGTTGTCTCACCGATTGGCCAAGCAAAGAGTGCGATGGGCACATGGGTCACTGGCGATGGTCAGCCAGGTTCGATCACAATGCAGATCCGCAATCACTTACTCGGAATCCAACACGGAAACATTGAAGATAAGCATGGCTGGGTGAAGAGAGTCCTCTAATGGCAGTCAATGACTCGTTCCATATCTATGACACCACACTCAGAGATGGCGCGCAGCAAGAAGGACTTAATCTCTCAGTTCACGATAAGTTAACAATTGCACGCCACCTTGATGATCTCGGCGTTGGCTTTATCGAAGGTGGATGGCCAGGGGCTAATCCAAAAGATACAGAATTCTTCGCACTGGCAAAGAAAGAACTCAAACTTAAGAACGCAACATTTGTTGCATTTGGTGCAACTCGTCGCCCCAACGTAAAGGCAGCAGATGATGTACTTCTCGGCGCACTCCGCGATTCCGGTGCACCGGCAGTAACTCTGGTGGCAAAGGCCTTTGATCGCCATGTAGATCTCGCCCTTAAGACAACTCTTGATGAGAACCTCGAAATGATTCGCGAGAGCATCACGCACCTTCGCCAAGAAGGACAACGTGTATTTCTCGATGCAGAACACTTCTTTGACGGATACCGTAGCAATCGCGCCTACGCGCTAGAAGTTGTTCGCGTCGCGGCAGAATCTGGCGCTGATGTCATAGCACTCTGTGACACCAACGGTGGAATGTTGCCGGATGAGCTCTCAC
>JBIIRQ010000060.1:0-5376 GCA_044341445.1 Candidatus Planktophila sp. | reverse complement strand
AGCAAGAGCTGATGCTGTATCGCCACCTGCAACACCAAATGCAAATGGAAAGTTGCTGGCACCAAATACTCCAACCACACCGAGTGAAGTTGTCTTTAAGCGCAGGTCTGGACGAGGCGGAGTAAGTGAAGCATCTGCATGATCAATAGTGATATCTAAATATGTTCGATCTGCTACCGCGCGAGCCATGAGGCGCAATTGACCGGTTGTTCGTCCGACTTCACCAGTCAGGCGAACTTCAGGAAGGTTTGTCTCTTCCATCGCTACAGGTACTAGATCAGCTTTAGCGCTATCAAGAGCATCTGCTATCGATTCAAGGAGGCTAACAATCTTGGAACTCTCCCAGCCACGAATCTGTAACCAGGCAGCGTGAGCGTCTTTCACTTGAGTATCTAGCGTCATATTAGTTTTTCATCTCTTTAGGAAACCAGAACAACTGGGTTATTGAGTTGACCAAGAACTCCACCATCAATTTTTACAACATCACCTTCATGAAGCGTGAAGTCAGCATCAGGAACAATTCCAGTTCCAGTAAAGAGCATCGCTCCTGTAGGCATTGGCAGCGTACGAAATAGCCAACTTACGAGATCTTCAAATCCGCGCTTCATCTGAGCGCTAGAAGATGAACTGTTGAAGATTTCCACACCCTTGCGTTCCACAATAACTGTGTATGGGAATGCCGCCTCAGCAATTTCCCACGATGGAACAATAAAACTTCCAATCGTGCAGGCTTTATCGTATGACTTGGCTTGCGGAAGATAAAGGGTGTTCTCCCCTTCAATAGAGCGCGAACTCATATCATTTCCGATGGTGTATCCAAAGATTTCCTGATGTGAATTAACAACCAAGACAACTTCTGCTTCAGGGACATCCCAACCAGAATCACGACGAATTCCAACTGGCTCACCATTAGGAATCACGCGCCAGCCAACACTCTTATAAAAAATCTCTGGTCGTTCAGCGTCATACACACGGCTATAGAGATCTGGAACGTCTGACTCCTCCATACGCCCCACTTTGCTACGCAAATAGGTAACACCACATGCCCATACTTCGTGTTGAGCATCAATCGGTGCCACCACATGTGCTGGCGCTTTCACTGGAGTATTCGCAGCCTCAATAATTGAGCGCGCTTCTTTCACATCCATTGAAAGTAAATCTGTAAGCGAGTGCTTGATCGAAAAGTACTCCCCGTTAAGTTCAACTAGGAGTGAGTCTTTGCTTTTATAGATTCGTCTCATACTAGAATCCTACAGAAATCGTATACGATTACAAAGTTATCAAGATAACTTAAGGCAGACTTACTTCTTCTTATACCCAATAGGGCACTTAGGCTTAACTGCAGTAATTTTCTTGACTACTTTTCCTTTGACGCAAGTCATGGTGATTCGCCGTGCGGATTTAGTGAAGGTCGTCTTGAGCGAAGTTTCTGCCCACTCATCATTTCCAAGGGCAATTGACAGAATTTCACACTTTCCTTCAGCCAAGAAAGTTAGTTTGTTTTGATTGATGCTGCAATCATTAGGAGTCACTACAGTGTTTTGTATTGGAAGCCCGCTTAGAGAGCCTATCTGAAGATCAAAAAAGGTAATAGTCGAATCAAGACTTAAAGTCTTTGGCTGTACCAATTCCAATTTCTGATTCTTCCTTATGGCTAATTCAGGTCCTACCTCTCGAATAGTTCTAGAAGAATTATAGAAACCAAGAAAATAGCTATTCTTTGAAGGCGTGAATCTAGTTAACTCTGGGGCGTTGAACTCTGCCGCCCATTCACCATTATTTAAAGTGCCCGACAGAAGAATAGTTTCAATATTGTCAGATAAATCTGATTGCTCTAAGTCAGTCAGAATTATGAATGGCTTGTTTGATGAATTCAAAGTGGTTTCATTTGCACTCGTCGAGAAAGTTACTCGAACTTTAGAATTCGGTTCATAATACTTCTTATCTAACGTTACGTTAGAAATCTTAATTTCATTAACCAACCCTTGAATTTGTATTATCTCACCTTTTGTAACCACACCGGGAAAGTCATACCCACGGGGTGTAGTTACATAAATTTGAGCAGTCGAATTAAGGACGAAAGGTTCAATCGGATAATCAAGCGTCCATTTCCCGAGTGCATAATTCCCAATGGCGACAATTGGCTTCCCACGATTGGTCGTAGGCCTTAAGTATGAGTTAAACCGAATGTCCCAGAGTCTTACTTCTGGATTGCTCGTTTCCTCATTTGGTGTACCAGCAAGAATTTTTGTTTCAAACGTAACACGGATTATCGTTCCGCCAGAATAAACCTGTTTGTCAGTCTTAATGTTTGAAACTTCGATCAAGGGTGGAGTCGGGACTGGCTTACCGGTGATATTCAAACCAATTCGTTTTGGACCAGCTGAGATTTGATCCTTATTATTCTCTTGACTTCCTATTGGTCGGAAAGTGATTGTGAAGTCTCCTGAGTAAATATCACCCGGAATCGATATTCTCGCCCTCCATTTTCCTTGTGAATAATTCCCTTCGTACAAGTCAGCTATCCCGGAGAACGAATCACGCGTTGATGAAAAGCTGATTGCTATTTGGTATTTCCGATCAATGGCTATTGGTCGGCTCACGTCAAACTCAACTGTAATAACATCATTGCTTTTTGGGTTTTGGTTACTAATCTGTAAATTTGATAATCCATACGCTGCATAGGCAGGCTGAGTAGGAACAATAAGAGCAATGAATAGTGAGATGAGAATGATTCGCTTCACGTTTAAACCCTACTACTTTCGGCGAAAATTCTCATTGGGATAGCGCAGGTACCTACACACTTAAATTTGACAACCACGGATCTTGTCTAACCCAATGGCAGAGGCAGCAGGAGCGCGAGAGCTACGCTCGAGTGCAGATAAGAAAGTTAGTGAAGTAAATGTAATCATTTACGCACGAATTGGTGCCCTCGGTGGGGGTCGAACCCACACTTGGAGGATTTTAAGTCCTCTGCCTCTGCCGTTGGGCTACGAGGGCCATGTACGAATCAGAAGTCTACTATCCAATACCTGCAGCTTTTGCAGCCTGCTTAAAGACCTTATCTAGCATTGGTTTAGTGAGTTTGCCAGTAAATGTGTTTTGCTGGCTCGGATGATACGAGCCGATAACGGTGATTTTTTGCTCTCCATTATTGAAGGTGAGCTTTGCTCCATGTGCAAACTTTGTTGTGGGTATTGCGTGACCGAGTTGGCGGAGAGATTTGATTAACGAACTCCATGCAAAGGAACCGAGGGCAATGTAAGCGCGAGTAGTGCTGCTTGCTAGTTTGATTTCTTGAGTAAGAAAGGGTGCACAGGTATCGCGCTCGTCGATACTTGGTTTGTTATCGGGAGGTGCGCAGCGCACAGCACATGCAATACGGGTATCAATAAGTTCTTGTCCATCTTTGATTGAAGTACTTGTTGGAATTGTGGCAAGCCCTGCACGATGAAGTGAACCGTAGAGCCAATCCCCTGAGCTATCGCCAGTGAAGATGCGTCCTGTGCGGTTGGCACCGTGGGCACCGGGTGCCAGGCCGATGATCATGAGCTTAGGTTTATCGCTTCCAAATGATGGAACTGGTTTGCCCCAGTACTTTTCGTTTTCATAAGCTTTTCGTTTTGTGACTGCGACTTCTTCACGGCATTGAACAAGGCGTGGGCAAGCAGTGCAGGAGATGATCTCTTTGTTGAGTAGCGGCAGAGACTTGGGCAAGCTATCTGGCAAGTGACCAAGCCATTCCATCGAGAATGTCAGATTCTGATGCAACGAACTCAGTGGCACCGGTTGCGATCATGATGCGCGAGAGAACGAGTGAACCAGCTGCGATCACATCAACGCGACCGGGGTGCATATAACCGAGTGCCGCACGTTGCTCTTGTGTGCTGCGTAGGAACATCTTTGAAGTGCTGTGAACTTTCTCAGCCGGTATGCGTGAAAGGTGAATTGAGTAGCGATCATAAGTGGGTAAATCAAGGGCTGCGGCGGCAACTGTGGTGGCAGTGCCAGCAACTGCGATCAGGGTCTTTGCTTTTGTGATCGGAACGATCTTTGCAGCTTGTGCAATCGCTTCATCGATATCTTCTGTCGCCGATGCAACTTGGCCGCTATCTGGAAGATCGTGGGTAAAGTGGCGTTCAGACATTCGTACACAACCGATATTGACACTCTTTGCAAATTCAACTTTATCGGTGCCGAGAACAAACTCGGTAGATCCTCCACCAATATCAACTACAAGAAAGGGGCCATCACTTTGTGAAAGGTCGCGCGTTGCACCAATAAATGAAAGAGATGCTTCTTCTTCGCCAGAAATAACTTCAGGTCGCACACCTAGTCTTTCAAAGACGCCTTCGATAAAGAGATCGCGGTTGGTGGCATCGCGTGTGGCACTTGTCGCGCAGAAGCGAATCTTTTCAACGCCGCGCTTTGCGATTTCAGCGGCATAGAGATCAACGGCAGCGAGTGTGCGTGTAATTGCATCTGGGTGGAATTGGCCAGTCTTATCAACGCCTTGTCCAAGTCGAACAATTTCCATGAGGCGCGTTACTTCGCGAAATGAATCGCCTTCGATATCTGCAATCAGTAAGCGAATGGAATTTGTTCCACAATCGATAGCTGCTACTCGCATGGCTCTGTTTTCCACCAATCAGGTAATTGTGCAAGTGCTTCATCACCGAGTGGATTTACTCCGGGGCCGGCAGATAGTGAATGCGCAACGAGTGAGTGCAGACACTTAACGCGGTTGGGCATCCCACCTGCGGATATTCCTTCGACTTCGGGAACATCCATTTTCAGCGCTGCCCGAGCAGCAAGGTAATCATCGTGTGCAGCTGCATACGATCCTGAAAGTTCGGCATCAGTTTCAAGACGCTCATTCATTTCAGCCATCAAACCAGTTGATTCAAGAGTAGATATTGCAGCAGTTAAACGAGGGCAGGTCGCATAATAAAAAGTTGGGAATGGTTCGCCGTGACTCAGGCGTGGTGGTGTTTCAACAACTGCAGCGTTTCCGCAGGGACAGCGATAGGCAATGGCATGCACATCGCGCGGGGTACGACCGAGTTGGGTTTCGATACAAGCTAGATCTTGTGCGGTAACTTTTTTATCGTTGTGATCAATCATCACTTCTCGCCAGTGACTTGCGTGATCGAAGCAATCATTCGTGTGTACCAGGGTGAACCATCTTCAAGCTGGTCAGCAACTTTATTTGCTACTGCTTCAGGTTCACCAGTAGGTGTTCCGGTAACAATGTATTGGCGCTCACCGGGCATTACAAAATGTAGACGTTCGCGCGCTTGTGCCTTTACATATTCTGGATCTTGCCAGCGCATTAACTCAAGGCGCGCAGCTTCAAGTGCGGCGCGATCGCCATCT
>JBIIRQ010000059.1:0-5472 GCA_044341445.1 Candidatus Planktophila sp. | reverse complement strand
GTTTGCAAGTGGTCAGGTCCTCTTACCCTTCTTCTCCTTTATGACCTTCTTAATTGGTGTGCCGACTGGAGTGAAATTCTTTAACTGGATTGGCACAATGTGGCGAGGCCACGTCACATTTGAAACGCCAATGCTCTGGGTAATGGGCTTCCTCGTCACATTCCTCTTCGGCGGAATCACTGGAATCATTCTTGCTTCACCTCCACTTGACTTTGCAGTCTCGGCTTCATACTTCGTAGTTGCGCACTTCCACTACGTTCTCTTTGGAACCGTGGTCTTTGCGATGTTTGCAGGTTTCTACTTCTGGTGGCCAAAGATGACCGGCAAGATGCTCAACGAGCGCCTTGGCAAGATCCACTTCTGGACTCTCTTCTTCGGCTTCCACATCACATTTTTGATCCAGCACTGGCTTGGAATCAAAGGTTTCCCACGTCGCTACGCCGACTATTTGGCAACAGATGGGTTCACCGGCATGAATATGATTTCAACGATTGGCGCATTCTTATTGGCGCTATCCATGATCCCGTTCGCAATCAATGTGTGGATCACTCGTAAGAGTCCTATGGTGGGAGTAGACGACCCTTGGGGTTATGGCTCTTCCCTTGAATGGGCGACTTCATGTCCGCCACCACGGCATAACTTCTTATCGATGCCACGCATTCGTTCAGAGCGACCAGCCTTTGATCTGCACCATCCGCACATTAAGACAGAAGGTCACTAACCAATGAAAGCAAATTGGCAACTCTTCGTTGGGCTTAGCGTCTTCTATGTATTGATGACAGTTGTCTATTGGTATGTGGGTGGCGAAGCTGTCGGAATTACGGGAATGTTGCTGGCCGCTTGCCTTGCGGGCATGGTGGGCTTCTATGTGTGGTTTACTCAAAAGCGCATCGGCACATTGATGCCTTCAGATAACTTGACTGCCGAAATTTCTGATGGTGCAGGTGAACTCGGTTTTTACAGCCCCCATTCTTGGTGGCCGCTTCCTGTTGCCTTAGCTGCAGTAGCTATGGGTATGGGTTTAATTATCGGGTGGTGGCTCACCATCATTGCTACCACCGCACTATTTTTTGGAATCATTGGATGGGTTACTGAGTATGAGAAGCCGCTCGATGATCCAGCAATGACCGCTTCACATTAAGTCGGTCGGTAGATGCGTGCTGAAATCCTCTCCTTAGACTCACCCCATCTAGTGGGCGCTCGGATCGAAATCGATGCGCCAGCCGAGAAGATTTTTTCCTACTTGGCAGACCCGCATGCTCATTCAATCTTTGATGGGTCCGCAACAGTGAAATCAGTTATCTCAGGACCCGAACGGTTATTTCTCGGTGCTCGTTTTGGAATGAATATGAAGATCAAAATTGGATATCGGATTACCAATGAGGTTGTTGAGTTCCAAGAGTCGAAGTTAATTGCATGGCGCCACCTGATGAAGTGGGTCTGGAGATATGAGTTAGTAGATCTGGGTGGAGGCATAACCCAAGTGAGCGAGTACTTTGACGCCACTGATTGCAACATGGGACAACTCTGGTGGTTAAAGAAGACTCAATCCCTCACACGAAATCCAAAGTGGATGGCAAAATCCTTAGTCAAACTCAAGGTACTAGCTGAAGGCTAATCAGATCCGCCGCTAGCGAATTAGTGGCCTTCTAGCTCGCGCACTTCATTGAGCGTTGGCTTAGCTACTTGTTCAGCATGGGCCACTGCAAATCGCTTACGAAGTTTCGATTTGATCAGCCCCGGTCTACGCACGCCGCGTTGATCGAGATCGGCTAGCTCAAGCGGAGCGTTCTGCTCGTGCTGGGTGAGGAGCCAGGCCTTCTCAGGAGAGATTGGCTCATGAACTTCCACAAACTCTCCAGATGGCATCATCACGAGGCGACCAGTTTCACGACCGTGGAGAACGAGATCTCGATCGGCTCGTTGCAGAGATAGACAGAGACGCTTAGTGATAACAAAGGCGAGTGGAGGCAGAACGATGATACCGATTCTGCTAAACCACATAATCTGGTTAATTGACAGCTCAAAGTGGGTGGCGATGAGGTCGTTACCACCATTGATAAGCGCAACCAACATGAAGGTCAGCGACATCACACCGAGTGCGGTGCGGTTAGGTGCATTGCGAGGACGATCAAGAATGTGATGTTCGCGCTTATCGCCAGTGATCCATTGTTCAATAAATGGATAGAGCGCCATTCCGGTGAAAATAATTCCAGGAATGATGAGCCCTGGAATAAGAATGTTAAGCGAGAGTGTGTAACCAAAGATCACCGGCTCAAGTGGTGGCGCCATGCGAACTAATCCATCGAGCCAACCCATATACCAATCGGGTTGGGATCCAGCTGTGACTTGTCCAGGTGTGTAAGGACCGTAGAGCCAGAGCGGGTTAATGGATGCAACAGCTCCGAGAAGTGCGGTGACTCCAAAGACGATGAAGAAGAATCCGCCTGCCTTAGCCATGTAAATTGGCATCAGCGAATAACCGACCACGTTCTTCTCAGTGCGACCAGGACCTGGATATTGGGTGTGCTTCTGGTACCAGACCAACATTAAGTGAACTGTGATCAGGGCTAAGAAGATGCCAGGCAAGATAAGAATGTGCACTGTATAAATTCGTGGAATGAATGCAATTCCAGGGAACTCTCCTCCAAATGCGAAGAAGGCTAAGAAGGAGCCAACAACAGGAATCGCTTGAATGATCGCATGTGCAATACGAATACCTGTTCCAGAGAGAAGATCATCTGGGAGTGAGTATCCGAGGAATCCTTCAACGATAGCTAGCGTGAGGAGACCCACTCCGATAATCCAGTTGAACTCGCGTGGCTTGCGGAAAGCACCGGTAAAGAAAACTCGCATCAAGTGGACAACAATTGCAGCCATAAAGATCAGGGCGGCCCAATGGTGAATCTGACGCATGAGAAGTCCGCCACGAACCTCAAAGGAAATTTCTAGCGCAGAGGCATATGCGGCAGACATTTCAACGCCCTGCAGCGGAAGGTATGAACCTTCATAAACAACCTCACGCATTGAGGGATCAAACCAAAATGTTAAGAATGTTCCAGAGAGTAGGAGAATGATAAATGAATAGAGCGCGATCTCCCCGAGCATAAAGGACCAGTGATCGGGGAATACCTTTTTGAGATTCTTCTTCATCCAGGCAGCAGCCCCTGTACGGTCATCTACATAGCTGGCTACATTTCCTGCAATACGTTCACGTGCGCTCATGCTGATCGCTCCCAAAAACTCGGTCCGACGGGTTCACTAAATGGTGCTTGCGCTATGAGGTAGCCCTCTGCGTCGACAGTTATTGCTAATTGAGGTAACGGTCGAGCAGATGGGCCAAAGATGACCTTGGCTGCGCGAGTTACATCAAAAGTAGATTGGTGACATGGGCAGAGCAGGTGCTTCGTTGTTTGTTCATAGAGTGCAACGGCGCAACCCATATGTGAACAGATCTTTGAAAAGGCGATAATGCCCTCATAGGTCCATGAGAGACGCTCTGCATCTAAGTTAAATTCCTCTGGACGTAAACGAATGAGCAGAACCGCATCTTTGGCAATGTCATTAAGTGAATGATGATCTTTACCAGGGGCCAGCTCAGGCAATGTCTGTGCGACTGCTCCGATTTCAAGATCTTCTGGTCGAATCGGACGATCACCTGGATCTGTCACCAGGCGAGTCCCAGCCTTCCAACTTGTTGTACGAAGTGCATTACCCGGCAATGGGCCGAGGTCTCCCAATAACAAGATGGGGGAGAGGCCGACAAGTCCGAGTGAGAGTCCGAGTGTTCGTTTAATGAGTGAACGGCGACCAAGTCCGGCAGCTGCAGCGCCTTCTTTTGCAGTCTGTACAAACTCTTCGCGATCGATATCAGGTGATCTCAATTCATGACGGTGGGCGATCACTTCATGATCTGGCATCAAAGTTTTCGCCCAGTGCACCGCACCGAGTCCGATGAAGAGAAGTGCTGCGGCAAAACCTAATCCGAGAAGAAGTTGATGGACATTGTGGTCGCCCATGAGAGGAATAAAGACGAAGAGATCGGTTGGGATAAAGAGATATGCGTAGATAAATAGAACTGTTCCGAGAGCTGAGAGCCCAAAGAGAATTGCTACCTGTCGCTCAGCACGATCAGCAGCTTTTGGGTCGACATCGCTCTGACGCAACTTATGTTCGGGAAGACCCGGGTCTTTTATTAGCTCAATCTCATTACTCATGGTTATTTCCTATTTCGCCTTCGTTGTAAGCCATACAGCGATCCCGATCAGAAGGCCGAGACCTAAAGTCCAGACAAGTAAACCTTCAGTAACGGGACCAACACGTCCGAGCGCTAGACCACCCAACTGCGGTTCTTTCTCAGCAGCCTTAATCCACGCAATGATAGAGAGTTTCTCCTCTGGAGTGATTGTCTTGTCAGAAAATACTGGCATCGCTTGTGGACCGGTAATCATCGCTTCATAAATATGAACGGGCTTTACACCCATGACAGTAGGTGCGTACTTTCCTTTAGTGAGTGCGCCTCCTTGTCCAGCGAAGTTATGACACATTGCGCAATTGGTTCTAAAGAGTTCGCCGCCTTCTGCCAAGGATCCATCGCGTTCGTAGTTGAGCATTTCCTCCGTTGGAATTTCAGGACCTGGCGCAAGAGAGGCGATATAGGCAGCTAGAGCGGCAACTTCCTCGTCGTTGTACAGTGGAGCTTTTCTCATAGCTTGTTGGCTCATATCGGCCATTGGCATGCGTCCTGTTGCGACTTGGAAGTCAACAGAGGCCGCGCCGACGCCGATGAGGGAAGGAGAAATTGAACTTCCTTCAGCGTTAAGACCGTGACATGAAGAACAGCCTTTCAAAAAGATTTCTTTGCCTTCTGCAATTGCCTTGGTGCGCTCTTCTGCCGTCATTACTGAAGCAGTTGTAGCACCAGCTACTTGAAAAGTTGTCCCAATACCAAGGAGGGCAGCGATGAGGAGGAGAGGAGCAACGATGCGATGTCTGCGGTATTTCGAAAGTTTCTTCATAATTTTTCCACTCTACTTAATCAGGTAAATCGCGGCGAAGAGGGCGATCCATACAACGTCAACGAAGTGCCAGTAGTACGAAACGACAATGGTGGTGGTCGCCTGTTGATGAGTGAATCGGCGAGCCTTGGCAACTCGAACAAGAACAATAAGAAATGCGATCAGACCGCCGGTGACGTGTAGTCCGTGGAATCCGGTGGCGAGATAAAAAATGGAACCATAAGCATTCGATGAAAGAGTGAGACCTTCAGAAACTAAAACTGCGTATTCATAGATTTGGCCGGCGATAAAGAATGCGCCCATAAGGAATGTGAGGGCAAACCACTCGCGCATTCCCCATAAATTAATTTGAAGTAATGAGCCGCGGCGCTTGCTCTGGAATCTCTCTGCCGCGAAAACACCAAACTGGCAGGTGACAGATGAGAGAACCAGAACAGTTGTATTAACCGCTGCA
>JBIIRQ010000064.1:0-5073 GCA_044341445.1 Candidatus Planktophila sp. | reverse complement strand
GATCAGGTAGAGCTATCTCATGCGGGACAAAGACCTCCATTCCCGCATCACGCATTCGCTTTGCGCACTGATCAATATAAGAGCGCTCATATGGAGTAAAGAGTGGTCCTGCAAAATAGATCTTCATTTTTAGTACATCACAGTCTTAGTGAGGTGGTGGGGCCAATGCGTTGCGTGGTAGGTCTTCCAGAATCGGAAATCAACCTGCGGTTGAAGTAAGGGTTCCATTCCTGGACGTCGTTTATTGATCGCTTCGGTGAGCTTAGCAATGACAAAGATCGAACTGGCTCGCAATTCAATCTCAGCATCGCTATCGCGCTTGACCTCTGTCAGCGAATTAATCTGCTTCTCTAGTTCAGGGGCATATTCAAAGATTCCCATCACGCGCAATCCGACGGGGACAATGTAATCGGCGAAGGCGGTTAGCTTTTCGGCATCTTCTAACTTCCATGCACCTCGTGGCGAAAGTGCTAAGTGTATTCCCCAAATTCCTAGCTGAGCCAACTTATAAATATGTATATCGGTACCGTGATAGTTGCTGATATCGCGAAAACGCGGGAACTCAGTGGTCAGGCGTTCCAGCAAGCCATCGCCGCCGGCGTAGAGTTTTGGTGCGCATGAACGCACAAAGTTTGAATAGCGGCCCTGATACTTTTCAATAAGCACTCGTCCAACCTCATTAAAGAGAGTGACGCGCTCATCGAGCATCGGCATCTCGATAGTCCCTGAGAAGACAGATTCGAGATCTTTGCGGGTGAGCTTAGCTAGATATTCTCCGCTAAAGAATGGAATGCCGCTATGTATTGCGCGATGCAAGCAGGCCAGCATCGCCTCTGAGTCACACCATCGCTTACCCATGTAATCAGTTTCAAACTTCACCCCAGTGGAAAAATCGGTGAAGGCGAAGTTCATGGTGTTTACAACTAGCGTGAAATCCATAAGGACATCAGGATCATTGCCAAAATCAAAGAGCATAGAACCATCTGGCTTTGCAAACTCTTCGTAGGCCATCCAATCAGCCACATATGAAATCTTCTCTGCATTGATTTTTACAAGCAATGCCTCGCGAACTACCTGGCTTACAGTTGTGAGGACAGGTGTATCCCAATGAACAGTTGACATGAACTCCCCTTACTCAGAACCGCGGCGATATGGCATACCGGCCATTGCCGGTGGCGTCAGCCTTTGTGCCAAGAAGGTAAGCACGATCAGTGTTGCAAAGTTAGGAAAGACGGTGACAAACTCTTGCGGAATGACATCCACGCGCTGATTTACCCAGAGTCCAAAGAGTGCGATACCAACTGAAATCGCAGCAAACTTCCAACGACGTGCAATCGAGTAATAGATACCCAATATCGCTGCAACGATTCCCGCGACCATCACTAGAGACATTACCGATTCGCTTTGTCGTACTCGTAACGCATCGGTAAAGCCAAAGAGCATAGAGCCGGCAAAGACTCCGCCTGGTTTCCAGTTACCGAAAATTACAGTTGCAAGTCCAATAAAGCCGCGACCTGCTGTCTGTCCCTCTCGGTAGACAGAAGATGCAACTAGAGCAAGATAGGCACCACCAAGTGAGGCCATCATTCCCGATATAGAAATAGCGATATAGCGAATTCGATAGACGTTAATTCCGAGCGACTCTGCCGCCATTGGGTTCTCGCCTGAGAATCTCATTCGTAGACCAAACTTGCTACGCCAGAGGATCCATGAGCTAAGCGGAACAAGGAGAAGGAGCGCCACTGTGACAAGTGAGAGATCCTTAGTAAATCCGTGGAGCACCCCAGCAAGGTTTGAGATAAAGAAGATGTTCTGAGCATCAATTTTCTCAAGCAGTGGAGCAATAATCGGAATTGTAAATGTCGGAAATGAATCAACTGGCGGAGAAACTGTTCGATCTCCACCTACCGGTGGGAAGAAAATTCCAGAGAGGTAACGAGCACCGCCAGCAGCAATCAGGTTAATTGCTAAGCCAGATACCGCTTGATCAATACCTATCTTCACAGTCAATATTGCATGGAAGAAGCCTGATGCCAATCCGAAGATTGCAGCAGCTGCAAATCCGACAAGTGGCCCATGTAAGTAACCAAACCACGCCGCCGTCCATGTTCCAACGATCATCATTCCTTCAAGACCAATATTGATAACGCCAACTCGCTCGGCCCAAAGTCCGCCGAGACCTGCCATCAAAAGCGGAATAGCAAAGCGTAAAGTTGCCCCAGATGTTCCTGGTGAAGTGATATCTGTTGCTCCTGTTACTAATTCAACGAGTGAGATGATAAAGAAGAGACCAGCGATCGCTAAAGTGATGCGGGCTGGCGAAGTGAAGAATTTCTTGACTTTGCTTGATTTCTTCTCAGGAGTTTTAGTAGTCATCACTGTGATTCCTTTAGGCTAGAAGCTTCCGCATTGACTTTTCCTACCGCATGTTGCTGCTGACGTAGATTGATACGGGCAACCACTTCGTAGGCAACCACGATTGAAAGAACAATTGTTCCCTGCATCACGATAGTAATTTCTGGCGGAACCCCCTCGAATTCAAGGACGGGTGCGGTGCGCTCCAAGAAGGACCAGAGGAAGGCAGCAAAGAAAATTCCAACTGGGTGATTTCTTCCAAGCAGCGCTAGAGCTAAACCAGTAAAGGCATATCCGGCCGGAAATGCCATGCTGTATGAATGCGTATCAGAGAGAAGAGTTCCGATGCCGACAAGACCAGCAATTGCACCAGATAAAACGGTGGTAACAAAAATCATTCCTGGTGCATTGACGCCACTTGAACGAGCCGCTCTAAAAGATAATCCAGTAGCGCGAAGATTAAAGCCGAAGACAGTCTTGTTGAGCATTACCCAATAGGCGATACCTACTGCGATTGCGATAAAGAGGAAGGAGTAAATCTCTCCATCAAAGGCCTTAATGGTTGGCATCTGACCACTGAGAGGAATCTGCTTTGTCTGAAGATTCTGGGAACCATCAGGTAGCGTGCCAAGCAGATCTTCACTGAGTAAGAATGCAATAATCGCTGCGGCAATAAAGTTAAGCATGATATTGCTAATGACCTCAGAGACTCCTCGGCGAACTTTGAGATAGCCGGCAATCGCTGCCCATAGGCCACCGGCAAGCATCGCGGTGATAATAATGAGAGTCACATGCAGAATGGGTGGAAGGCTCACTGCCGCTCCTACTACTGCGCCAAAGAAAGCACCCATACGATATTGACCATCGATACCGATGTTAAAGAGCAGCATTTTAAATCCAATAGCTGCTGCTACTCCAGCCATGTAATAAGCAATGGTCTGGTTGAGTTCTGAGACAAGATTTCGTGGCTGAAAACCGTAAGAAATCATTTCAGCAAATATATCAATCGGATTAACGCCGCGAATCGTCAAAATAATGTAAACAAAAACTAGTGAGCTCAAGATGGCCGCTACCGGAGCTAGTGTGCCCCAAAAAATTCTGCTCTTTGTCATGCGCTGATTGCTCCAGTCATCGCTAGGCCAAGATCTTCAGCTGTGGTTGTTGCCGGGTTGAGTATTGAGACAATGCTTCCGCTATAGATCACTGCAATCCGATCAGAGAGTGAGAAGAGTTCCTCAAGATCTGCAGAGATAAGTAGAATTCCGGCGCCTCGCGTACGCGCCTTCATGAGTTGTTCCCAAATAATGGCTTGCGCACCTACATCAACGCCACGAGTGGGTTGGGCTGCAATGATCAAGTGAGGATCTCCGCTGAGTTCGCGTCCCACAATGAATTTCTGTTGATTTCCGCCAGAGAGCGCACTCGCTAAAACATTTACTCCTGGGGTGCGAACATCGAATTCTGCAACGACTCGTTTGGAGTCTTCTGCTGCAGATCCTTTATTTACCCAGATGCCCTTGGCCATCGGCTGCGAAAATTGATGACCTAGGATTCGGTTCTCCCACAATGGCGCGGACATAAGAAGTCCATCGCGTTGGCGATCTTGTGGAATATATCCAACGCCGGCATTTCTAATCTCTCGTGTTGGAGTAGTCGCAGCATTGAGGCCGAGTACCTCAACAGTTCCAGCTGACGGTGTCATTAGCCCCATGATCAATTCAATGAGCTCGCTCTGACCATTTCCTTCAACTCCGGCCAGGCCGAGTATTTCGCCACCATGCAAATCAAGGTTTACTCCACGAAGAATTTCGCGACCATCAGCGCGAGAATAGGAAGCGCTCTTAATCGTCAAAATGCTCTTAGCGCTTATGTTCTGTACGCCAGCTTTTGGCTTAGGTAATTCACCACCAACCATCAATTCAGCGAGTTCTTTCTTGCTTGTCTCTTGTGGTTTACGCATTGCGACGGTGGTGCCCTGGCGCATAATTGTGATGTCATCAGCGATCGAAAGAACTTCATCTAATTTGTGAGAGATAAAGAGGACTGTGAGCCCCTTATTTACTAGTTCACGTAAGTTTGTAAAGAGCTCTGTCACTTCTTGAGGTACTAATACCGCCGTTGGTTCATCAAGAATCAGAATCTTGGCACCACGGAATAACACCTTTGCGATTTCAACTCTTTGACGTTCTCCCACACCAAGGTTGGTCATTGATTCATCAGGATCAATATCTAGCTGATATGTCTCTGCTATTTCCAACAGCTTCCTTCGCGCCTCATCAAATTTAATAACAAAACCAAAGCGAGATGGTTCACTTCCTAAAATGACATTTTCAAGTACGGTGGCGTTATCGGCTAACTTAAAGTGTTGGTGAACCATTCCAATACCAAGCGCGATCGCGTCTTGTGGAGATTTAAGTGAGACTTCCTTATCAAAAACTTTAACTGATCCTGCATCAGGGCGGACCAAGCCGTAGAGAATCTTCATCAACGTGGATTTTCCAGCTCCGTTTTCACCAATGATTGCATGAATAGAGCCTTCACGAACATGGAGTGAGACGCCCTGGTTTGCGATAACACCAGGATATTTCTTCTCTACCCCATTAACTTCGAGAATATTTGCCACGTGAACTTCTTTCTATTGTTTAAGTGTTTAAGTGTGAAGTGGGGGGGCCAGGCGCGGGGGGCCCAGACAAGCAATAAATTTTTTATTGGGTTGTT
>JBIIRQ010000108.1:0-3789 GCA_044341445.1 Candidatus Planktophila sp. | reverse complement strand
AAGTTCCGTACTTGGTAATAATTTCTTTCTTTACTTCTGGTGTTAGTGCCATGTTCGTATGCTCCTTTTAAGCTACTGTTCAAGAGGCTTCCCGGTTTGATTCACGGGAAATCACTTTCTCGTTGGACGTGCCAGAGTTTACCCGCTACCGAGCCATTGCTGAAATCGAGGCTGATTTACGCACAAAAATGAGGGATAAGTGATTAAGTATCAGTAAGTTTTCTCGCCTGATCGCAATCGATCTTCATCTGTTTCAAAAGTGGCTCTAGTCCGTCAAATTTCAAGGTGGGGCGCAAGAACCAACCAAATTCGATAGATGCGTTTTTATCATAGAGCTCTAAGCCTTCTTGATCGAGGGCATACGCCTCAACCGAGCGACCTCTCTCTCCTGCAAATGTTGGGTTGGTACCAATTGATATTGCAGCGGGCCAATAATTGATTCCCACAGTTAACCATCCGGCATAAATTCCATCAGCAGGAATCGTCTGTTCTTGAATATTTCCAAGGTTAGCGGTGGGATAACCAATCTCGCGTCCACGCTTTTCGCCATGAACGACAATACCGTCAAGACGATGTGGGCGACCTAGAAGTAAGCGAGCATCTTCAACCTTGCCGTTGGTAACGAGATTTCTAATTCGCGATGAAGAGATCACTTCACCTTCGCCTATATTCAAATCTTCAGCTAAGACTGTAAAGCCATGGAGTGCGCCGGATTCTGCCAATGAATCAACGTTTCCATCTGCTTTATACCCATAGGTGAAGTTCTTGCCAACAATGACAGTGGACGCTTGAAGTTGATCGATTAAGATATTCTTGACGAAATCAGTGGGAGACATTGCGGCAAAATCTGATGTGAACTTAAGTACCGCCACCCGATCTGCTCCATGAATCTTTAAGAGCTCAACGCGATCAGAGAGAGTTGTTAACATCGATGGCGCGCGATCGGGAGCAAAGATTGCTGTGGGATGCGGATCGAAGGTAAGTGCGATGATCTGGCGTCCATCAGCAATTGAAGTTGCCTTCGTGAGAAGCCCTTGATGTCCTTTATGAACTCCATCGAAGACGCCAATGACGACAACGTGAGATTCGGGGGTACTCATAGTCTTATTATCGTCTCATCAGTGGGCAGCTGCAAAAACTGCAACCGGTTTGGCCTTGTCGCCTTCATTTTTCAAGAGGGCAATCAGAATATTCTCAGATGAGATGGCGGCGGTAATCTCTTGAGTTGCAGAGGTAGAAAGTGCGCGCCCAAAAGAGAGTTCGCGCACCTCTTCAGCGTTAAGTTCGCGGGTGTCAAAGGTGCGTCGAGCGACATCGGTGAGATCAAGGGCGATAAATGATTTGGCCTTCAAATCTGTGATCGACGTTGCAACATCGAGTGCGAATCCGGCCACTCGAGTACGCCTGAGTGCGCGAAGATGTCCACCGACTGTGAGTTCGTCACCGAGATCTCGAGCAATTGCCCGAATAAATGTTCCAGCAGAACACGTCACATCGATATCGACCTCAGTGGTGCTCTCCAGATGTCTGATCTCTAGAATCTCGAGCGAGGTAATTGTGATGGTGCGAGGAGCAAGTTCGAAAACTTCACCTGCACGCACCCGATCGTAGGCTCGCTCTCCCCCAACTTTTACAGCAGAGACAGAAGATGGACGTTGAGAAATTGTTCCGACCATCGCTTGGAGAATTCGCGTGATCTCTCCATCATCTACTTTGCTGGCATCAGTTGAGCTAATAATCTCGCCTTCATGATCATCGGTGATTGTTGATGCACCGAGAACAATTGTTGCTTCATATGATTTATCGCCATCGGTGATGTACTGCAAGAGTCTTGTGCCATTTCCGAATCCCAAGACCAAGACACCTGTCGCCATGGGATCCAGGGTGCCTGCATGGCCAACTTTGCGAGTTCCAAGCGCCTTTCGACCCATTGCCACAACGTCATGGCTTGTCATCGCAGGCTCTTTATCAACTATCAGAAAGCCATCACTCATTGGATATCCGATTTACTCAATCTTCAATAATGCGAGGAGCTTTATATGGATCTTCAGCAGTTGGCTTTGCTCCCATGCGTAGTTTTGCCACTTCAGCATCTAAAGCATGTACACGATCGAGAAGTGAATCCATTGCCTGGGCGCTCTCTGGCAGACCATCTTCAATAAATTCAATCGATGGCGTGATGCGCGTTTGTAAATCGCGACCGACTGCAGAACGAATGACACCCTTGGCACTTTCTAGCGCAGCAGCTGTCGCCGAACGCGCATCCTCATCACCTAAGACGGTATAGAAAATTGACGCGCTCTGTAGATCGCCGGTTACTCGCGCATCGGTCACCGTGACAAAGCCGAGTCGCGGATCCTTGATTTTTGTCTCAAGGACCTGCGCAACTACGACTTTGATGCGATCAGAGACTTTCTGTGCGCGATGTGATTGACCCATTGTTATACACGCTTCTTCTCGCGCATTTCAAAGACCTGGATCGTATCTCCGACCATCATCTCCTTGATATTTCCAACTCCAATTCCGCACTCAAATCCTTCACGGACTTCAGTGGCATCATCTTTAAATCGCTTAAGCGAATCGATGGTGAGGTCTGAAACGATGACTTCACCATTGCGAAGAAGACGAGCCTTAGCGTTTCGGCGGATAACTCCATCAAGTACGACTGAACCTGCGATATTTCCAGCTTTCGAGGATTTGAAGATATCGCGCACTTCAGCGTTACCAAGGATTGCTTCTTCGAACTCTGGCTTAAGAAGTCCCTTAAGTGAGAGCTCAATTTCTTCGATCGCCTGGTAGATCACTGAGTAGAAGCGAACTTCAACACCTTCTTGATCGGCGAAAATTGCTGTCTGTGGTTCTGGCTTCACATTAAAGCCAATCACAACTGCAGTTGAGGCAGATGCCAAGGTGATATCACTCTTGGTGATTGCGCCGACGCCGCGGTGAATAACGCGTAGATCAACTTCAGCGCCAACATCGAGTTGCATAAGTGCATCTTCTAGCGCTTCAACAGAACCGGAAACGTCACCCTTAAGAATGAGGTTAAGAGTGGAGATCTTTGACTGCTCCATGAAGTCTTCCAGTGAGACCTTCTTGCGAGCCTTAGCAAGTTGCGCGTTTCGCTCTGCCGCCTGTCGCTTCTCAGCAATCTGACGGGCAGTGCGATCTTCATCTGCAACAAGGAAGGTATCACCAGCACTTGGTACGGATGTAAATCCGAGTACCTGTACCGGACGAGATGGTCCTGCTTCTTCAACGCTCTGGCCATCTTCATCAAGCATCGCACGTACACGACCGAATGAACCACCGGCAACAATGGCATCGCCCACACGCAGTGTTCCGCGCTGAACAAGAACTGTCGCAACTGGACCGCGACCGCGGTCAAGGTGAGCTTCGATGGCAACGCCTCGTGCATCATCTTCGGCCACAGCGCGAAGATCAATTGCAGCATCTGCTGTGAGAAGAATTGATTCAATCAATTGATCAATTCCTTGGCTAGCTTTGGCAGAGACATTTACGAAGATTGTATCTCCGCCGTACTCTTCAGCAATTAAGTTGTACTCGGTAAGTTGCTGGCGGACCTTATCTGGATTCGCCCCTTCCTTATCGATCTTATTCACTGCGACAACGATAGGCACGTCAGCTGCCTGAGCATGATTGAGCGCTTCAATTGTCTGCGGCATGATTCCATCATCTGCTGCGACTACAAGGACAGCGATATCGGTCACCTTTGCACCACGCGCACGCATAGCGGTAAATGCCTCGTGACCTGGTGTATCGATGAAG
>JBIIRQ010000058.1:0-5556 GCA_044341445.1 Candidatus Planktophila sp. | reverse complement strand
GGCCAACTGCAAGGACTACGCCTTCTTGTGGCTTCTCTTTGGCGGTATCTGGGATAACCAAACCTGATGCTGTTGTTGTCTCAGCCTCGTTGGTCTTTACAACAATTCGATCTTCGAGCGGCTTAATGGCAACGGCCATGGTATTTCTCCTTTTAGCAGTGTGAGTACGAGAGTGCTAACGCTAAGACTAGGCTGGGCGATTCGAGCCTGCAAATCGAGGGAGCGCGGGTTTAGAGGCTGATCGCCTCGACTGGCATGGATGAGCTGGCATCGAAGGCCAATGGGCTTGCTGGGCGCCCGGATAGGACCATCAGCGCCCCGAGAGAGGCGACCATCGCCCCATTATCGGTACACAGGGCCGGCTCTGGGATGGCCAGGGCGATCTTGGCGCGCTCACAGCGCTGCTCGGCCAAGGCGCGCAGCCGTGAGTTGGCGGCGACTCCACCTGCGATCACTAGGCGATCGATTCCAGAATCTTTACATGCAGCCAACGCCTTCTGCAGCAGAACATCGACAACTGCTTCTTGGAAGGATGCTGCAACATCGGCCTTTGCATAGGCGGGGGTGTTCTCTAGATATCGAGCAACTGCTGTCTTAAGTCCGGAGAACGAGAAATCGTAGGGGCGAGTTTTCCAATCGCCACTTGTTGTCAGCCCGCGCGGAAAATCTATAGCGCTGGGATTTCCATCGCGCGCAGTGCGATCAATTGCCGGTCCCCCAGGAAAACCGAGATCCAAAATGCGAGCGATCTTATCGAATGCTTCCCCTGCGGCATCATCCATCGTTGCACCAAGTTTGGTAATCGAGTGTGTGATGTCATCAATTTGTAGAAGAGATGAATGTCCCCCACTTACCAATAAGGCAATGGTGGGTTCGATGGCATTTGAGTGCGTTAAGTAATCAACGCTGATATGTGCAGCTAAGTGATTAACTGCATAAATCGGTCGACCAAGCCCAAGTGCTAAGCCGGCGGCAGTAGATGTACCCACAAGCAGTGCGCCAATGAGTCCAGGACCTGCAGTAACAGCAACTGCATCGATATCGCGAAGTGTGACACCGGCATCGGACAGTGCCTGCTTCAGTGCGGGCTGAATCGCTTCTAGGTGCGCTCTGCTTGCGATCTCTGGCACGACTCCGCCAAAGCGCGCATGCTCTTGCACACTTGATGCAATGACATTTGCCAACAGAGTGCGTCCGGCAACAATTCCAATCGCTGTTTCATCACATGATGTCTCGATACCAAGAACTAGTGGACCTCTCATTTGAGTACCTTTGACATCACAACTGCATCAAGTCCTACACCGTAATAATCAGGGCGTAGTGAGATGGCTACAAAGCCTTCCGAGATATAGAGCGCCTGTGCTGGTTGATTCTTCTTTTCAACTTCCAGAAAGATCTGTGGCGACTTCTTCGTATAGGCCCAATCAACCAGCGAAGTCAGCATATGACGGGCTACTCCGCGCATTCGAAAATCTGGAACTACAGCGATCGTCAAAACATCTGTATCGGCCCCATCGGTCGCGCAGAGCGCCCCCGCCCAACCAATAATTTGATGTTGCGCGTCGCAGGCAACTAAGTAATGTCGAGTGATTCCGTTGTTTGAAACTTCCTCTTTGAATTGCGCAACTGTCCAGGGATCATCTTTAAAGATCTCTTTTTCAAGGGAGGCCACAACAGGAATATCGAGAGCGATCATCGCGCGATAGGTAATCATGATGGCCGATCCGCAGTTGCAACAGCATCTGGTCTGCGCAAATAAAATGGCTCACTGACATTCTGTAATTGTGAGAGCTGGGCTAAACGCAACACATCGGGATAGAGATCGATAATGTGCCCAGCAACATCTGCTGGAAAATTCACCGCCGGCCCTTCAACCCGTACCCCATCTTGATATCTAGCCCAGTAAATCTCTTTACGGCGAGCATCAATTGCAACCGTGTAGGCACTTTGATCTACAACGATGGCATCAAGTGAACAGATACCGATCACCGGAATATTTCGTGCCGCAGCAAAGGCTCGGGCGAATGAGATCCCCACGCGCAAACCGGTAAATGGCCCTGGTCCCATTCCTACAACAACGCGATCTGGATTAACCCCTGCTGCTAGCGCTTGCTTGGCAAGGAGTGCCACCGCATTTCCATGATCGGTTGCACCATCATGAAAGCCGTGCCAGATAATCTGTTCATCTTTTACAAGAGCAACAATCGTGCGAGAGGTGGATGTATCAATCACAAGGCTGGCGCTCATAGCTCAACCCCATCCCATCTCGGACCTACCGCAGAGATTGTGACAATACGTTCTTCATTGCTTCGATCTATTGTGATCTCAAGGCGATCATCACTTAACCGAGCAGATTCAGCACCGCCCCACTCAATCACTGTTAAGCCATCTTCTCGCCCAGTATCAAGATCGAGATCATCAAGGTAGGCGGCAGCATTTCCAGCTTCCAGTAAACGGTATACATCCACATGAATCAGAGGCATCACGCCTTTATGAATTCGTGAAATAACAAAGGTGGGCGATGTGACATCACTTATTCCAAGCGCCTTACCGACGCCTTGTACAAAAATTGTTTTACCGGCACCCAATGGGCCATTGAGCAAGATCAGATCGCCAGGGCGAGAAAGTCGCCCTATCTTTTCACCGAGCGCGGCCATCTCATCTGCATCTGCGATGCGACAAGTAGCGTGCGCTTGGTTAGACATAGTAGTTAAGGGTAGTAGATGACGAAAGGCCCTGGTCTCCCAGGGCCTTTCGTACTTACTGTTTCTTAGGTGTTACTTATTCGAGTGCCTTAAATACTGGAACACGGAACTCCTTATCAAATGACAAGCCAACCTTACGAGCGGCCGAAGCAATCGGACCACCAATAGGGAACTTGCTATTTGTCAGTGTTGTAGTCATGAGATCGGCAGCTGCCAACCATTGTGCTGCAGTGAATGCACAGTGGCCTGTTCCAGCACCTTGAGTCGCCGTGAGGTCTGGTGAGAGACCCTTGAACTTAGAGTACTTAGAGGCAGTCTTTTGCCACAGTACAACTAAGTTATTTGTAGGAGCAGCATATGCACGTGACTTCTTCGCCTCTGACATTGCCTTCATCTTCTCAGCAGCAAATTGCTCAGCGTAGGTATCGATGTACCACTGAACGATTGAAGCTGGAACGAACTCGTCTGATTCAGATTGGAAGATGATGGTTGGCTTTGAGATCTTTCCTGATAGACCAACCAAACTTGGAATCTTTGCAACAGCTGCTGGATCTGCAGTTTCACGTGGAGTTGCACCAAGAGCGCGCATGATCGCCGCCACTGCTTCGTTTCCACTGAGTGCAAAGGAGTAGATATCAGCATCTGCGGCAACTCGTGCTGCGTAATCGGTCTTTGTATTATCAAAGACCTTTCCACCGGCAAGTAGTTCACCGTCTGCGATGAGCAGAGTTCCATAGTTCAGTGTTGCGCCCATGTTTTCTAGAACTCCAACTGCTGGAGCAATAGCTAATGGATATGATTCTTCAAGACCTGTTGGTCCTGAAGTTCCATCAACATGCTTGCTTCGTGTTGGAACGCCAGCCATGAGGCCAACTACCAAGAGTGCAGAACGTGATGGGATACCCGCAGCAGCAAGAGCTTTACCTGCTGGGCTTGCTGTATCTGGCCAAGAAGTACTTGGGGTTTGGCTACCAACTTCTTTAGACAACTTGTTCAGTACGGTAAGAATCTTACCGACGTTGTCATGTTGCTCTTTTTTACGCACATCAGGGTCAGTGGAATACCCACCAACCTTGATTGATGGATCAAAGAGTGCCTTAAAGCCCCACAGTGCATCACCAAAGTAAGTCATCAAGGCATCTTGTGGATTTGCCGCAGGGCAAGCAAGAATTACGCCATCAACAAGTTCTGGGTTCTTCTCGGCGAGCATCTGTGAATGCATTGCACCAAGAGATGCGCCCCATGCGATCACATTCTTTGTTGTTGGGAACTTTGTCTTAAAGGTTGCAATCAACTCTTTATTGGCAGCAAGTGCCTCAGTTGTATTGATTCCTTGACGTGAGAAGCCCGAACCTGCAACACCATAACCGGCTGCAACTAACTTATTAATGACCGATAGATCTCCAGAAGAAGCCAATGGGCCAGGTTCTGCAGCGTTGGTCATTGTGTAAGGACCAACAGGAGCAAGTGTTGCAGGGATATCAATTGGCGGGCGTACTCCATGTGAATACAAGAAGACCGTTCCATTGAAGTTAGCTGCTGCGACGAATGAATATGGAGCTCCGTCTGCACCAACGCCTGCACATCGTGTAACGAAGCTGGCGGTTAGGCACTGTGGTGCAGCTTGCGCTGCAGTTGGTGCGCCGACCATAACTGTTCCAGCAAGTGCTACAACAGCGAGTAATGAGACGATACGAGATTTAAATGAGAGTTTCATTAGTTAGGTAGTCCCTTCGCAGGCATTGCTGGACGCTTGTATGTTGATTCAACAACAAGTCCGCTACCTGAATCAGTTGTGTAGACGGTGTACTTGCCACCATCAGGTGTCAATGCACCAGTTGGTCCATATGTTCCAATCCAGTACCCGGTAGCACCAACGTGTGATGTTTTCGAGTATCCGAGTGGAGTAAGGAATGGTGAAGCTAATGTTGCGCCTTTTGCCTCAATGGTTTGAATCAGACCTTTGCGGGTGAGATTCTTACCAGCAGCATGGAGCGCTTGAACTGCCAAGAAGGCGTTAGACATACCTGCAACAACGTTGTTGTCGAAGGTCTCCTTTGGCTGAGCAGCCGCGTAGATTGTCTGGAACAACTTGATGTATTCATCAGAAGTATCTGTTGGAGCTGGAGCAAATGAGAATCCTTTTGCTCCATTCAATAGAGGAACGAGAGCAGGACTGGTGTTTGCAATTGTTGTTGCATCTCCACCGACTGAACCAAGAACGAATTGTGTCTTACCAAACAATCCACCTCTGAATGCAGCGTTAAGAAGAGCTGTCGTTGCAGATGAGACACCAAACATCACCGTTACATCCGACTTAGCAGCAAGGATCTTGGATACCCAACCTGCCGCAGCTCCAGCTTGTGACCCTGATGCGTAAGGAATGTAAGTGTCGAATGTCAGGCCAGCTGTCTTAAAGCCAGCGAGTGCATCGCGGCCGAAGTCATCATCCTGATAGATAAGTGCAATCTTCTTACCATCGTACTTATCCTTTATGAACTTAGCCATGATCTTTGCTTCCATTTGGTAGGAAGGAAGGATTGCAAATGTTGTCGAATACGCGAGCGGATTATTCTTGATTCCGCTCTGAGTTGGATTAGCGAAGCCGCTAAAACCCGTATTTACAAAGAGTGATGGAACGCCACGCTTTGCAAGTTGAGCGCGCTCAGAAATCAACTTAGTACTTGCTGTTCCGAGTGTTCCCACGAGAGCAAATACCTTGTCACGGAGAATGAGTTTGTTCGCATTAGCTACTGCTGTTGCTGGGATGTACCGATCATCTTCGCTCAGAAGTGTGATCTTGCGACCATTTACTCCACCGTTAGCATTGACATAGTCGAAGTACGCCTTC
>JBIIRQ010000137.1:0-3109 GCA_044341445.1 Candidatus Planktophila sp. | reverse complement strand
GAATAGTTGGTCGAAATGGCGCTGGCAAAAGCACTTTGATGAAGATCATTGCAGGAATAGAGAAAGCCGATGAGGGTCGAGTTACACAAGGAAATTCTGTTCGCGTGGGAATGCTTTCGCAGGTAGATGTTGCGGATAAAAATGCAACAGTGGGCGATATCGTCATTGGCGATCGAGCAAAACATGAATGGGCACGTGATCCTAAGATTCGCGAAGTCTTTACCGGGCTATTCGGAGGCTTTGATGATCACCTCTTCGAGAGAGTATTTATCACTCTCTCAGGTGGAGAAAAGCGTCGGGTGGGCTTAGCAAAACTTCTCATCGATGAACTTGATCTCATCATGCTAGATGAACCAACGAACCATCTCGATGTTGAAGGCGTCGATTGGCTTGCCCGACATTTAAATGCACGAAAAGATTTGGCAGTCTTAGTTGTTACTCACGATCGCTGGTTCTTGGATGCAGTGACTGATCGCACCTGGGAAGTTGTTTCTGGCGCTATCGAAGAGTATGACGGTGGATACTCATCCTATGTTTTAGCAAAGGCAGAACGAGCTCGCCAAGCAAGTGCGATGGATGCGCGAAGAAATAGCCTCATAAGAAAAGAACTAGCTTGGCTTCGTCGTGGTGCACCAGCTCAAACTGTAAAACCAAAATTTCGAGTTGATGCAGCAAATGAACTCATCAGCAGCGAACCTGCACCGCGAGATAAATCAGAGCTACTTAAATTTGCTCTTAATCGCCTTGGTCGAACTGTACTTGAGTATCAACATGCAAAGATTTCAGCAGGTGATAAAGAGTTAATTAGTGAATTGACATGGAATATCGGCCCGGGTGATCGCGTCGGAATAGTGGGAGTAAATGGTGCTGGCAAAACAACGCTCATGCGCACTATGGCTTCAGAAATTGATGTGGCAGCAGGAAAACTTGTCACCGGAATTACAGTGAAGATCGCATTTCTTACCCAGCATTTAGATGAACTAGACCCAACGTGGCGAGTACTTGAAGCAGTTGAAAATGTTGCCAATCATATTGAGCTAGGTAAAGGGCGAACTCTTTCAGCATCTCAACTCTGTGAACGCCTGGGCTTCGACCGCGATGGGCAATGGACCCCCGTTGGGGATCTTTCAGGTGGAGAGAAGAGACGTTTGCAATTAACACGATTGTTAATGGATTCTCCAAATGTTCTTTTACTCGATGAGCCAACAAATGATTTTGATATCGAAACCTTGACCGAGCTTGAGGATCTCGTAGATAGCTATGGGGGAACGCTTATTGTGATTTCACACGATCGGTACTTCCTAGAACGCGTCTGTGATCGCTTTGTTGGCCTCATGGGAGACCAAGAGCTTCGTGACCTCCCAAGGGGTGTAGATCAATATCTAGAACATCGGGCACAGTCATCATCAAATACTTCACAAGGCAATTCAGGAAAAGTATCGAGCGCTGCACAAGAACGAGCGCTGAAAAAGGATCTCACCAGAGTTGAACGACAGATACAGAAAGCGAAAGAGAAAGTGGCAAGCCTGGCCTTAGAACAGGAAAGTGCATCCTTTGATGCGACCAAATTAAGCGAAATTTCAATTGAACTTGTTCAACTGGAGAAGGAATTGGTCGCACGAGAAGAAGATTGGCTTGAAATTACTCTTAAATTAGAAAATTAGAATAAAGTCAGAACATGAAGCATAAGCGCCTAGATTTTCTAGCAGCGATATCGGGCGTACTTATTGCACTTCAAGCGCGAGCTAATGGTGAACTCTCACAACGCCTTGATAATGGGCTTCAAGCTGCACTTATCTCATTTTCTTCAGGACTGATAATCATCGCAACTATTGCGCTCTTTAATCCTGCAATTAAACAAGGTATGCGCACACTGAGCCGGGCAGTAAAGGCAGGTGATTTACCATCGTGGACACTCTTTGCCGGCATGCTAGGTGGCGCATTTATAGCGGTGCAAACTCAGATTGTTCCATTACTTGGTGTGGCTATCTATTCGGTTGCCTCAATCGCAGGACAGAGCGCTATCTCATTATTTGTTGATCGAATTGGTCTTACAGGGGGAGGAAAGAAGCAGATCACACCTCGTCGTGTAACCGCTGCCCTCATTACTGTCTTTGCAGTTTTTATCTCAGTTGCTGACCGCCTCGACGGTAAGAATCTCTCTATTCTTGCCGTGATTCTTGGTGTTGCTTCCGGCGGAATTGTCGGAATTCAACGAGCACTCAATGGTCAGATTAATGAACACTCACACCAGAGTTTTACAACATCATTTTTAAATTTTGCAATGGGCTTAACTTTTCTTACTATCTTACTTCTTTTCGCATTCATCATTGGAGATTTTAAATTTTCACCGCTACCTTCGGGACCATGGTGGATCTACACTGGCGGAGTACTAGGCGTTGTTTACGTTGCATTTACCTCAACAATTGTGCAACACCTTGGCGTCTTAACGTTCACACTCATTAGTGTTGGTGGACAACTGGTCGGTTCACTTCTGATCGATCTCCTCTCACCAACAGAAGGTGTCCAGGTGAGCATCTATCTTGTTACAGGAATTGCTATGACTTATCTTGGGGTAATCGTCGGCGGCGTAAGTAATCGACGATCCCGGAAACGATTGAGCCAACAATAAAGAAGCCAGCAATTGCATATGTGAAGGTCTCAACTCCTGGAATAGATGCTGTGTAGTAACCGGCAAGAGTAATTCCTACGCCCCAGGCAATTGCTCCGAGAATATTTGCAACGAGAAATTGGTAATAAGGCATCTTGGATGCACCGGCAATCAGTGGAATAAAGGTTCTCACCCACGGAATGAAGCGCGCTGCAACAACAGACCACCAACCAGACTTCGCATAGAACCGTTCGCATTTACGAATGACCTTCTGCAAACTTGGTGATTTCTTCTTACTGAGATAAGAGCGGCCGATTAACCGACCAATAACAAAGCCCACTTGATTGCCGACAAAGGCAGCCATGAAAATAACAGTAAGCAGAGTTGTGATGCTGACATTTTCTTCTGTAGCAGCAACTAAACCTGCACTGAAGAGGATCGAGCTTCCGGGCAGAACAAAGCCAAAGACCAGCGCAGATTGAACAAAAACGTTAGTAC
>JBIIRQ010000057.1:0-5619 GCA_044341445.1 Candidatus Planktophila sp. | reverse complement strand
CTCTGCGGTATGCCCAACATCGCGAAAACCATGTTCTTCAGCCATAACCTTGGCCCACTTTTCGATAGCGCCACCTTCGATTTCAATGGTATCGCCACAACTTTTACAGACGAGGTGATGATGGTGGGCATCTCCACAGAGGCGATAGATAGCTTCACCATCATCACGTCGCAGTACATCGACGATCTTGTCATTCACTAGAGACTGGAGTGAACGATAGACAGTCGTGAGCCCGATGCTCTCACCCTCGCGTTGCATAAGGCGATAGACCTCTTGCGCACTGGCAAATCCGCCAGCACGTTCCAGGGTGCTCAGTACACGAGGATTAGAACGGGACATCTATCTTCTTATTCGTGATCGTGCTCATCGGTATGTTCATCTGAATGTTCATCTGAATGTTCATCTGAATGTTCATCTGAATGTTCATCTGAATGTTCATCCGAGTGAATGGATTCTTCGTGAACAGTTGAATCTGCACCGTGGCTATGCACATCTCCAGAGTGAAGATAACTGACAAGAGCCCACATGATCGCTACGCCGGCAATTGTTGAAACCATCGTCCAGCGAGATGAATGTTGCGAATGTGCCTCAGGAAGAATATGCGCTGTTGCAAGATAGATAACAACGCCGGCAAATCCTGCGAGATAGATTGCAATAACATCGTTACTAATTGCGAGGCTAGCGCCGAGTGCCGCGCCACTAATTCGCGCAACGGCATCAACACCTAATAACCAAATACCCTTTTTCCCCCACTTACCGCTCTTGATAAGAAAAGAAACTGTATTGAGGCCATCGCTGAAAGCATGGACGAGCAGCGCGATAAAGACTGCAATACCAAGTTCTGAGCTAACTTTAAAGGCAACACCAAGTGCTAAACCATCGAGAAAGACGTGGCCACCCATGGCAACTGCGCCGAAAACACCTGTGATATTGGCTGAGTGTTTATGGTCATGACCATAATCAGATTCTGCTGGTTCGTGTGAACCTGAGAGTTGTTCAAAAAAGTGAAGGAGTAAAAATCCTGCAATCAGCGCTACCGATGTTGCTGGTGCATGGAGAATTTCACTGCTTCCCAGTTCAAAAACTTCGGGCAAGAGGTCAAAGGCAACTAGTCCAAGTAAGAGACCGGCAGAAAGTCCGAGAACTAAGTGGAGACGATCCTTTGATTTAATGGCAAGGGTTCCACCTGCGAAGGTGGCAAGGGCGGTGAGAGCCGCGAGGGCGATGGCGATATTCATAGCGGCACGGTAGCATAAATGAAAATGATTTTCATTCCCATAGCTCAGGGGCTAGCCTTAGCCCATGATCGCCGTGGCTAGATTTGAAGTTCCACTCGCCTCAGCCAGCGATTTTCGCGCTGAACTTGAGGGTGTTCGAGATGTATTAGCCGAGGCAGCCGGCTTTCTCGGTGGCGAAGTGGGACAGAATTTAGATGAACCAACGCTCTGGGTTCTGACTACCCGTTGGGAAAATGTTGGCTCTTATCGTCGGGCGCTGAGTTCCACGCGCGCAAAGCTTGAAGCAATACCAGTTCTTGCTCGGGCAATTGATGAAGCAGGCGCATACGAGTAATCAACAGAAGGTAAACTTAGGAATGTGAGCAGCGCCCGTTGCTCCTTGCCGACAGCCAGCCGGATGGGGATTTTAAAATGGCCGTAGATCGTTTAGAAAATATCGTTTCACTTGCAAAGCGTCGTGGATTTGTTTATCCATCATCTGAAATTTATGGCGGATTGCGCGCCTCATGGGATTACGGCCCACTCGGAGTCGAACTAAAAAATAACGTCAAGCGCCAATGGTGGAAATCCATGGTCATGGGACGCGAAGATGTTGTCGGTCTTGATTCATGTGTGATCTTGGCCCGTGAAGTCTGGGAAGCATCAGGTCACGTTGCAACATTTAGCGATCCACTGACTGAGTGCACAGCATGTCACAAGCGATATCGCGCAGATCATTTGGAGGAAGCCTACGAAGCAAAGCATAAGAAGAAGCTGGAATCTCTGGCTGAGATGAACTGCCCGGCCTGCGGTAATAAGGGACAGTTCACTACACCGAAGCAGTTCTCAGGATTACTTAAAACTTTCCTTGGACCAGTTGAAGATGAGTCAGGTCTTGCCTATCTTCGCCCAGAGACGGCGCAGGGAATCTTTATTAACTTTGATCAGGTAATGACAACTTCTCGCAAGAAGCCACCATTTGGTATTGGCCAGATTGGTAAATCTTTCCGTAACGAAATCACTCCTGGAAACTTTATCTTCCGTACACGTGAATTTGAGCAGATGGAGATGGAGTTCTTCGTAGTCCCTGGAACAGATGAAGATTGGCACCAATACTGGATCGATACCCGCCTTGCTTGGTATAAAGATCTTGGAATCAATCCAGAGCGCCTTCGCATCTTTGATCATCCAAAAGAGAAGCTCTCGCATTACTCAAAGCGCACCGCAGATATTGAATACAAATTTGAATTCACCGGAACCGAGTGGGGCGAACTAGAAGGCATTGCAAACCGCACAGATTTCGATCTTAAGGCGCACTCAGCAGCATCCGGTAAAGACTTGTCATACTTTGATCAAGAGAAGAACGAGCGCTGGACACCATTTGTGATCGAACCTGCAGCAGGTGTTGATCGTTGCGCACTGACATTCTTAATGGATGCCTATACAGAAGATGAAGCGCCAAATGCTAAGGGCGAGATGGAAAAGCGCGTTGTTCTTAAGCTTGACTATCGCCTTGCTCCGGTAAAGGTGGCAGTTCTTCCCTTATCTCGTAATGCAGATCTATCACCTAAAGCTCGTGATTTAGCTGATCAATTGCGTAAGAACTGGAATATCGATTTCGACGATGCAGGTGCAATCGGCCGTCGCTATCGCCGTCAAGATGAGATCGGTACCCCGTACTGCATCACAATCGACTTTGAGACGCTAGAAGATAACGCAGTAACAATTCGCGATCGCGACACCATGGCGCAAGAGCGCATCTCTCTTGATCAGGTGCAGGCATGGTTAGCACCACGTCTACTGGGTTGCTAACACTTCCCTTATCAAGCGGGTCTTATCAGCTTGATTCACCCGTGGTTCTAGCGCCTATGGCTGGAATTACCAATGCACCTTTTCGCATGTTATGTCGTGAACAAGGTGCTGGGCTCTTCGTATCTGAGATGGTGACAGCGCGCGCATTGTTAGAGCGCATTCCAGAAACGTTGCGCATGATTGAACCAGGTCCCGGTGAATGGCCACGATCAATTCAGTTATATAGCGTTGATCCGCATCATATGAGTGAAGCGGTGAAGATGATTGGTCGCGAAAATTTAGCAGACCACATTGATATGAATTTTGGTTGCCCTGTTCCAAAGGTGACGCGCAAAGGTGGGGGAGCAGCACTTCCTTACAAACGTAAACTCTTTACATCGATTGTTGAAGCAGCAGTCAACGCAGCTAAGCCTTTCGGAATTCCAGTCACAGTAAAGATGCGAATCGGTATCGATAGCGATCACATTACATACCTTGATGCAGCGCAATCTGCGGCAAATCTTGGCGTTGCATGGGTTGCCTTACATGCACGCACTGCAGCACAGATGTATGAAGGAAAGGCTGATTGGTCTGCCATCGCGCAGTTAGTCGATCACCTCAAACCAACCGGAGTCCCTGTCTTAGGAAATGGCGATATCTGGTCTGGTAGTGATGGTGTTGCCATGATGGAGCAGACAGGTTGCGCCGGAGTTGTTGTTGGACGCGGATGTTTAGGACGGCCATGGCTCTTCACCGATTTAACGCAATCAATGGTCGGAAGCGATGAACGAGTCTTACCTTCGTTACATCAAGTGCGCGAAGTGATGTATCGCCATGGCGAACTTATTGTTGAGTACTTCGAGTCAGAAGATCGTGGCTGCCGTGATCTGCGTAAACACATGGCTTGGTATCTCAAGGGCTTTAGAGTTCCCAGCGAATTGCGGCGACAGTTCGGCATGATCGCATCCCTTGCAGAGTTTCGATTACTGCTCGATCAATTAGATGAACAGCCATATCCAGTTGAGGTTGCTGAAAAACCACGTGGACGTACAAGTCATGGCCGCCCGCCAACACTTCCTGATGGTTGGCTCAATGATCCAGATGAGATTATTACCCTTGATTCAGAAGATATGTTCTCGGGCGGATAATGTTTAAATTCTTCTTTCGCATCATCACCATCTTTGTCGCGATCATTGTTGCAATTCCAGCGTACGCACTCTTTGTCACGTGGAATTCAGCAAATAATCCATCAGATCGCGCATTAGCCGATGTGATTGTTATTCCTGGCGCTGCGCAATTAGATGGGACACCTGGCCCTGTTCTACAGGCACGCCTTGAGCAAGCTATTCGCTTATTTCGCGCCGGTGTAGCACCACTGATTATTACCGTGGGCTCAGGTGCTCCGGGGGATCGCACGACCGAAGCTGATTCAGGACGACGCTGGCTGATCAACAATGGTGTTCCACGAAATGTGGTCATTGCGCTGCCAGAAGGTCGCGATACGTTGACTCAGACAAAGACGTATGTGAAAGAGATGCGAGAGCGCTCAATAAAAATAGTTGTCATTGCAACTGATCCATTCCACTGCCAGCGCGCGATGACGATGGCGCGAGATCTCGATGCAGATCCTTTCTGTGCACCTGTTCCTGATGGGCCCAACTCACTGAGTGGATCTACAAACCGCTATCTGATCCGAGAAGCCGGTGCGTATCTCTCATACATCACTTTAGGGCGCAGAGGAATTCATCTCAGCGATCACCTAGGCTAAGCCCATGTCCTATAGCCAGAGCGATCAAGAGCGGTTCTTCTTTGAGCCAGCCAAGCGTGCTGGTCGGACAGAGTTTATGCGCGATCGCGCACGAGTGATTCACTCTGCAGCACTTCGTCGACTGGCTGCAAAGACTCAAGTGGCTGTTCCATGGGAGAACGATTTCCAACGTACTCGTTTATCGCATTCAATGGAGTGCGCTCAGATTGGTCGCGAACTTGGTGAATCACTTGGAGCAGATCCTGATCTACTTGAAACAGCATGTCTTTCACACGATCTAGGACATCCACCTTTTGGACATAACGGCGAAGAGGCTCTTGCTGAAATTGCAGAAGATTTTGGTGGCTTTGAAGGAAATGCACAGAGTTTTAGATTACTTACTCGCATCGAAGCAAAGACTGTTGACGCCAATGGAAAGTCAGTTGGACTTAACTTAACTCGCGCGAGCCTTGATGCAGCAACGAAATATCCGTGGCCTCGTGCAACTAATCCACGCAAATTTGGTCTCTATGACGATGATGTTGAAATCTTTAATTGGGTCAGGCAAGGTGCACCCGAAGGTCGTCAATGTATCGAAGCGCAGATCATGGATTGGTCTGACGATTGCGCGTATTCAGTTCACGATCTAGAGGACGCAATATTTGTTGGGACAGTAAAAGTTTCTGACTTCGAACGAGATTTTGACACCTTGTATAAAGAGATGGTTACAAGTTACAAGAGCGATGCGAGTAAAGATGAGGTGTCCGCTGCGCTTACGCGACTTGAATCGCTTTCATGCTGGCCGCGTACCTACGATCGATCACATCGCTCTCTAGCTCGGTTGAAAGATTCAACATCACAGCG
>JBIIRQ010000056.1:0-5664 GCA_044341445.1 Candidatus Planktophila sp. | reverse complement strand
TGACATGAATTCATAAGGAATAAAGTGACCGATGAGCGGAAGTGCAAAGCTCGGTGAAATCAATTGTCCATATGCTGTAACAAGAGTTCCAAAGAGTGCGCCGAAGCCGATCATGACAAACCAGTGTGCAATTCCGGTTGCAGTAAAATTAAGCATCTTGGTATGGCCCAGAACTTCAACCAACATGTGGCGAAGACGTGCGCCCTTGTCATTGTTTCTGGTCGGATCAGCCTGGCCCGCTTTAAAGATCGCAATGAGAGCCCGCAGTCGGGTGGCAAGGAAGACCAGCGCGAAGACCGTCAGCCCGTAGGCGAGGCTGGCTGCGGCAATCTGGAGGGGCGACATAGGCGTTAGGTTATCTCGCCGCCTATCAATAGTCGGGGTGGGAATATTCGGGGCGGAGCTTCTGTTCTACCCCATGTAAACCTGAGTCGCATCGACTCAATCTCTTGGGTAAGATGGACTCAGGTTTAACGGCCTCGACCTCATAGTGAGCTCGAGTGGCACTTGAAAAGGAGTAACACCATGGCTAGAGCAGTCGGAATCGACCTCGGAACAACAAATAGCTGCGTCAGCGTCCTCGAAGGTGGCGAAGCCACAGTCATCGCCAACGCTGAAGGCGCTCGCACCACCCCATCGATCGTCGCCTTTGCTAAAAACGGCGAGGTCCTCGTGGGAGAAGTAGCAAAGCGCCAATCAGTCACAAACGTTGAGCGCACCATCCGTTCAGTTAAGCGCCACATGGGCACCAACTGGACCATTGATATTGATGGCAAGAAATACACACCGCAGGAAATCTCTGCACGTATCTTGCAGAAACTTAAGCGCGATGCCGAGGCATACCTTGGCGAAACTGTAACCGATGCTGTCATCACAGTTCCTGCGTACTTCTCTGACGCAGAACGTCAAGCAACAAAAGAAGCTGGCGAAATTGCCGGGCTTAATGTTCTTCGCATTATCAACGAGCCAACCGCTGCAGCACTTGCATATGGTTTAGATAAGGCTGATCAGGAGCAAACAATTCTTGTCTTTGACTTAGGTGGCGGAACATTCGACGTGTCACTTCTTGAAATCGGTGACGGTGTTGTCGAAGTAAAGGCAACTGCCGGAGATAACCATCTTGGTGGAGACGATTGGGATCAAGCACTTGTTGATTACCTAGTACAAACATTTGGATCAAAGAACGGTATCGATCTCACAAAAGATAAGATGGCGATGCAGCGCATTCGTGAAGCAGCTGAGAAGGCAAAGATTGAACTCTCATCTTCACAACAGGCAGCAGTCAATCTTCCTTACATCACTGTTGATGCTGAGAAGAACCCGTTGTTCCTTGACGAAACAATTACTCGTGCGCAATTCCAGCAACTCACAGCTGATTTGCTCGATCGTTGCAAGAAGCCGTTCCAGCAAGTTCTGAAAGACTCTGGAATTTCAATTTCAAAGATCAAGAGCGTTGTTCTTGTGGGTGGATCAACTCGTATGCCAGCAGTTGTTGATCTTGTCCGCGATCTCACCGGCGGAAAAGAGCCAAACAAGGGTGTAAACCCTGACGAGGTTGTTGCAGTCGGTGCATCGCTACAGGCAGGTGTGCTTAAGGGTGAAGTTAAAGATGTACTTCTCCTTGATGTGACTCCACTTACTCTCGGAATTGAAACCAAGGGTGGCGTGATGACGCGCATGATCGAGCGCAACACAACCATTCCTACAAAGCGCAGCGAAATCTTCACAACAGCTGATGACAATCAGCCAGCGGTGCAGATTCAGGTCTATCAGGGCGAGCGTGAAATGGCTGCTTACAACAAGAAGCTAGGCATGTTTGAACTCTCAGGTATCGCACCAGCACCACGTGGAGTTCCACAGGTTGAGGTGACATTTGATATCGATGCAAACGGAATCGTTCACGTATCAGCGAAAGATCTTGCAACAGGTAAAGAGCAGAGCGTCACAATCAGTGGTGGCTCAGCACTTTCAAAGGATGAGATTGATCGCATGATGGCAGATGCTGAAGCCCACGCCGAAGAAGATAAAGCGCGCAAGGAAGAGGCAGAGATTCGCAACACTGGAGACTCACTTGTCTATCAGACTGAAAAATTTATTGCAGATAATGCAGATAAGTTCGCAGAAGGTGAAGCACTCGATAAGAAGAATGAAGTTGAGGCAGCACTTGCCGAACTGAAGACTTCACTTGGTGGTGCCAACTTTGAGTCGATCAAGACAAATACCGAAAAGGTCTCAACCCTGTCTCAAGCACTTGGTGCGCTGATGTATGCAGCAGCAGGTGCTGCGGCAGGAAATGCAACAGATGATGGCGTTGAAGATGCTGAGGTAATCGACGAGGTTGTCGAAGAAGGCAAAAACTAATGTCAGAAGATCTCGTTACTGAAGTAACGGAAGAATCTGAAATCGTAGTTGAGCAACCGGGTCAGGAGACTGACCCGGTGAGCGCACTCACCGCCGATCTTCAACGAGTACAAGCCGAATACGCAAATTACAAAAAGCGAGTAGAGCGCGACCGTTCACTTGCACACGAACTTGCAGTCAGCTCTGTCCTTATTGAGCTACTTCCAGTACTAGATGATATTGAGCGCGCAGAATCACATGGTGAGTTAACCGGCGGATTCAAAGCGGTTGCAGATCACATTGCATCAGCTACAGAGCGCATTGGGTTATCAAAGTATGGAAGTGAAGGCGATGCCTTCGATCCTCAAATACATGAAGCGCTACTGCATGACACATCTGCCGATGTAACAAAGCCAACAGCTACAAAGATTTTGCAGCCAGGATATAAATTTAAAGAACGCATCCTTCGACCTGCACGCGTGGGCGTTACCGACCCGCAAGAAACTCCAGTCAGCGAGTAATTCATGGCCGCCAAAGATCTCTACGAGAAGGACTTCTACGCGATTCTCGGCGTCGACAAAAAAGCCGGCGCTGATGAGATCAAGAAGAAGTACCGTTCTTTGGCGCGCGAATTACACCCTGATAAAACCAAAGGGGATAGCGCTTTAGAAGAGAAATTCAAGGCAGTTTCAGAGGCATACGACATCCTCTCTGATTCCAAGAAGCGCGCTGAATACGACGAAGCGCGATCACTCTTTGAACGTGGAGGATTTCGTGCACCGACCGGCGGCTTTGGGGGCGGTGGCGGAGATTTCTCCGATCTCTTTGCCGGTGGATCATCAAATGACATCTTCGCCAATTTATTTGGCGGCGGTGGCGTTAGACGAGGCCCACGTAAAGGACAAGATCTACAGACAGAATCAACAATTACCTTTAAAGAATCAGTTTTTGGAACCACGTTAGAACTTTCACTTTCAACAGATGGCGGAAAACCTCAGAAGATCACTGCACGTGTGCCAGCCGGAGTAAATGATGGCGCGAAGATTCGCGTCAAAGGAAAAGGTGCACCTGGTGAAGCTGGCCCTGGTGATCTCTTCATTTTGCTTCATGTAAAACCACACTCTGTCTTTTCACGCAAGGCCGAAAATTTATTACTCACGCTTCCAGTCACATTTGTTGAAGCAACGTTAGGCGCAGATATAAAAGTACCCACTCTTGATGGTGAAGAAGTAACTGTTCGTTTAGCCCCTGGTACTCCTAACGGGCGCACGCTACGCGTTAAAGGTCGCGGCATTAAAAAAGGTTCTGTTGTTGGTGATTTATTAGCAACCATCGATGTACAAGTGCCACAGAAAATTGAGGGTGAGGCGAGTGAAGCGCTGCAGAAATTTGCAGAGGCAACAGCAGCCCATGATGTTCGCCTTGAATTTAGAGCGAAGGCAACGCAATGAGCGAAGAGAAGCGGGACGAGATTGACGAGGCTGCTGGACTCTATGTGATTTCAGTTGCGGCAGAACTCTCGGGTCTTCATCCGCAAACCCTTCGCCAATATGATCGTATTGGTTTAGTTTCTCCATCTCGTACTGTTGGCCGCAATCGCAGATATTCATTACGCGACATCGCATCGCTGCGCACAATTCAAAGGTTGATTGGCGAAGGAATAAATCACGCAGGAATTAAGCGAATCATCGAACTCGAATCAGCGATGGCAAATATGGCAATTGAGGTAGCAAAGCTTCGCATCGAGGTAGATGCGTTGATCTCTGAAAATCCACCAAAATCTCTAGCCATCCGCAGGAAATCAGAAGTAATTATCTATAAAGAAGATTAGTAGCGCGGTAGGCTCACCCCATGAGCGCACGCGACCTACTTAAAGAAGAGATTAAAAATAAGGCTGTTGTACACGGGAAAGTCATCCTCTCCTCAGGCAAAGAGGCCGATTACTACGTTGATCTGCGTCGCATCACACTCGATCATGTTGCCGCGCCTTTAGTTGGACAAGTCATGCTCGATCTCACAAAAGATTTAGATTTTGAGGCAGTCGGCGGTCTGACACTTGGTGCAGATCCTGTTGCAACAGCGATGATGCATGTTGCAGCAAGCCAAGGACGAGCACTTGATTCCTTCGTTGTTCGTAAGGCAGAGAAGGCACACGGGCTACAGCGCCGCATTGAAGGTCCAGATGTAAAAGGTAAGCGCGTCTTAGCCGTTGAAGACACATCGACAACAGGTGGCTCGGTATTAATGGCAGTTGAAGCGCTAAAAGAAGCTGGCGCAATTGTTGTTGGCGTTGCAGTAATTGTTGAGCGTGGAGCTAAGCCGGCAATTGATGCTGCAGGACTTGAATATCGCACCGCGTATTCACTAGCGGACCTGGGTATTTAAGACCATTCTTTCTTTGTTCGCCATTCGCGGAAGAGTTCAAAGAGAATTGGCAGAGTAGTAATAAGTAAAACTAAGAGCGTTACTGGCAAGAGATATGTTTCTAGTGAATCTTTTATTGTCTCTCCTAAGAAGTATCCAGCCAAAATAATTCCATCTGCCCAGATAATTGCGCTGACGCTATTCCAGAGAAAGAAAGTTTTCTTTGGGATTCCGATAATGCCGCACATCGGATTGATCAACGTGCGAACAAAGGGTGTGAAGCGAGCAAGAAAGAGCGCCTTACCAAGTCCATATTTAAGTAACCATTTCTGAGTCGCTTCAACTTTCGCTTGATTGAAAAAGCGGCTATTGGGGCGATCAAATAATTTCTTCCCGTATTTATGGCCAATAAAGTATCCAGTTTGGGATCCGGTGATGACGGCAATCGGTGCACCGATTAAAAGTCCAACAATCGGTAACTGAATACCATCGAGCACTTGGCTGGCGGCACCGGATGCGGCAAGGCCAGCAAGAAAGAGGAGAGAGTCGCCCGGAAAAAGAATTCCAACCAGCAATCCGGTCTCCATAAAGAGGATCGCGAGTACTCCGATGAAACCAAAGGTCGAGATTAGAGTCTCTGGACTAAGGGAATTAATGAGCGAATCCATTAGTTGAGGATAAGCCCCCACCCCCATTCACGCGTAAAAAGGGGGCGGATTTCTTCTTTAATAGATATGTATATGTAGACTCGCCCCTGTTCGGCGCACCCATCAAGCGGGGCGCCCTGACTCTCCAACGGAGGAGAACCGATGCGCTTTTACGCCGCCGCTTCAACAGATGCAGTGCAAGTAATAGGTAGAGAACTCAACATCACATATGTGGTTCTCGGAATCTCATTGGCAGCCCTTGCCATCGCGTGGGTGCTTCGCGGCCAGGTCTTGGCAGCTAGCGAAGGAACAG
>JBIIRQ010000002.1:0-18949 GCA_044341445.1 Candidatus Planktophila sp. | reverse complement strand
GATCCATCAGTTTCTCAAATACCCTTAACTAAATAATCTGCGGAATAGTTTTTTTAATCAATTCACCCATCGAGCTTGCCGCCGCCTTGCCCGCTGCGATTACTTCTTCATGGCTGAGTTTTTCACCGGTGACCCCAGCAGCTGCATTGGTTACTAGAGATATTCCTAATACCTCAGCACCGAGCGCGTGCGCAGCGATCGCTTCCGGAACGGTAGACATTCCAACAAGATCTGCACCAATGGTCCTCATCATATGAATCTCTGCTGGAGTTTCATAGGTTGGGCCGCGCCAGTGAACGTAGACACCTTCTTGTAGCGATGAGTCGGCTGACTTCATGATCGAGCGAATACGTTTGCTGTAAAGGTCGGTGAGATCAATGAAAGTTGCACCAACTAGTGGTGACTGCGCGGTAAGAGAGATGTGATCTCGAATAAGCACAGGCTGCCCCACCTGATAGGCAGTATTAATCCCGCCACATGCATTAGTTAAAATCACGACCTTGCATCCAGCCTTAACCGCTGTTCTCACTCCATGAACTACGGGTTCCATTCCCTTTCCCTCGTACAAATGTGTACGTCCCAAGAAGACAAGTGCATGAATTATTCGGTTGCCATCGTTAATGGCGTATGAGCGAATTTTTCCTGAGTGACCTTCAACTGCAGGTGGAAGAAATCCTGTTATCTCTTCAGCGCTACATTCATATGCTGGTGTGCCAAGTGCATCAACGGCGCCAACCCAACCTGATCCCATCACCAAAGCGATATCGTGAGAAGCTACCCCAGTTCGTGATGCAATCTCTGCTGCCGCACGAGTGGCGGCTTCGAGTGGATCTGTATAGAGCAATTCAGTTGATGTCATGGCCGAATAATGTCATAGATCGATGATGTCGCACAGAGTTGCAGCACTTGCCACTGTCTCACCAATTACCACTGTGAGATTCTTAACTACACCGCTCTTATGAGCATTCAGTGGCTGTTCCATCTTCATCGCCTCAATGACAATAATCAAATCTCCCGCTTGAACAGTGGCACCTTCTTCTACAGCAACCTTTACAACAGTTCCCTGCATCGGACTTGTCAGCGCTGTTCCAGCGGCAGCACCAATAGATGATTGCTTTGCGCGGCGACGCTTGATAATCGGTGCGGGGGTATGAACCTTAATTCCAAATCGCTTTCCATTGACTTCAGCAACAAGTGATTGAGCTGCAGGTTGTGACTCTTGCTCTTGAACCTGATATGTAAATGCCGGAATCTGATTATTGAACTCATTTTCAATATAGCTAGTATAAATCTTGAAATTCTGGGTAAATGCAGGATCTTCAACAATGGCTCGGTGGAAAGGTAGAGCGGTAGGAAGTCCTTCGATTGTGAACTCAGCGAGTGCTCGTCGTGCTCGCTCAATAGCTTGCGCTCTCGTTGCACCCGTTACAACAAGTTTTGCTAATAACGAATCGAAGTTTCCACCAATTTCATCTCCACCTTGAAATCCTGCATCAACGCGCACGCCAGGTCCAGATGGGGCAGACCATGAGGTGATTCGACCCGGCGCGGGTAAAAATGAGCGCCCCGGATCTTCGCCGTTGATTCTAAATTCGATGCTATGCCCACGAATGATGGGATCTTCAAATCCAAGCGCCTCACCCGCTGCAATTCTGAATTGTTCACGCACAAGATCAATTCCAGTAACTTCTTCAGAGACAGGATGTTCTACCTGAAGGCGCGTATTTACTTCAAGGAATGAAATTGTGCCATCTTGTCCAATGAGAAATTCGCACGTTCCAGCACCAACGTAGCCAGCTTCTTTCATGATCGCCTTACTTGATCGGTAGAGCTCATCTACTTGTGCTTGTGAAAGAAAGGGAGCAGGCGCTTCTTCTACGAGTTTTTGATGGCGACGTTGTAGTGAGCAATCCCGCGTACTAATCACAACAGCGTTCGAGCGTTGATCAACAAGGACTTGAGTCTCAACATGGCGAGGTTTATCAAGGTATCGCTCCACAAAGCACTCACCGCGCCCAAAACCTGCAATAGCTTCACGTACAGCAGATGCGAATAGTTCTGGGATCTCTTCAATAGTGTGTGCGACCTTGAGCCCGCGTCCACCACCACCGAATGCGGCTTTAATTGCGATTGGAAGTCCGTACTCTTTTGCAAAGGCAATAACATCATCATGGTGAGAGACTGGATCAGTTGTTCCTGCAACTAGTGGCGCACCGACCTTGGCAGCAATTCGTCTGGCCGAAACTTTGTCACCTAAGGCGCTAATTGCAGCAGGAGGTGGTCCGATCCAGATGAGTCCTGCATCGATTACTGCCTGGGCAAAGTGAGCATTCTCTGAAAGAAAACCATAACCAGGATGAACGGCATCGGCTCCAGATTTCTTAGCAAGAGAGATGATTTTTTCTATATTGAGGTATGTATCTTTTGCACTTACCCCATTGAGTGAATAAGCGAAATCTGCAGCTTTCGCGTGGAGAGCGCTCCGATCTTCTTCAGAGTAGATAGCAACACTCTCTATGCCATGATCTTTACAAGCCCGAATTACTCGAACTGCAATCTCGCCACGATTGGCTATCAATACCCGTTTCATGACATCTCCTTAACCTGAGGCCACGTATATCCCAGCTGCTTCATTGCACTTCTTAAAAATGGCATAGAGATGCCCACAACATTTGTGTAATCGCCTTCGATGCTAGGGATAAATGGAGATCCGAAACCATCGAGAGTGAAGCCACCAGCAACGTGAAGTGGCTCTCCCGAATCAATGTAATCCTGGATCTCTTCATCAGTCATTGTCGAAAATGTCACCTTGGTAGTCACACGATCCGCAATCTCAACTCCTTTATCTGTATCGATAATGCAATGACCAGTGTGCAGCAGACCACTTCGGCCGCTAATTGCTCGGGCTCGCTCAATTGCGATTGTCGCGGTTCCTGGTTTTCCAAAAGAGATTCCATCAACATCAAATGTTGAATCGCAGCCGATGATAATCGCTGGATAATCAATCATCTCTCTTACTGTGTGAGCCTTGGAGATTGCTAAAGCAATCACCATATCTTCTGGACTCATCGCGTTAAAGAAATCGGTCTCCTCATCAACGTTGCTGACGATGATTGTGGGAGAGAGGCCAGCATCAACGAGTAAGCGCTTACGTGAACTCGATTGCGAAGCAAGAACTATTCTTGGCATCTAATCAAATTTCCTTGCACCGAATGTAATTTGATGGGGAAGTGGCTGGCGCAGCTGCGGCAGCCCAAAGACGCTTCGCTTTACAACTGCCTTGAGAACCGCTGGCTTTTGATCAGCAAGAACTAACTGCAAAGCTTCTAGCTCTTCAGGCGTGGGGTTTCCAGAAGTAATCGAAAATTTCATTACAGCGGAATATTTCCATGTTTGCGGGCAGGAAGAACATCGCGCTTTGTCTTAAGGGTACGGAAAGCTTTGGTGATATATGCGCGTGAATCTTCTGGCTCGATCACCGAATCGATTGTGCCTCGTTCAGCAGCTGCGTAAGGATTTGAAAGCGTTTCGGTGTACTCAGTAATCAATTCTTTCCTGAGATTTTCTGGATCATCAGATTTAGCAAGCTCACCGCGGTAGAGAACGTTGACGGCACCCTGTGCACCCATCACAGCAATTTCAGCAGTCGGCCATGCAAAATTGATATCACTACCTAAGTATTTAGATCCCATCACGATAAAGGCACCACCGTAGGCTTTGCGGGTAATCAAGGTAACAAGTGGGACCGAGGCCTCTGCGTAGGCGTAGAGTAATTTTGCACCACGTCGAATAATGCCGTTCCACTCTTGTTCTGTTCCTGGGAGGAAACCTGGAACATCTACCAAGGTAAGTATTGGAATGTTGAAAGCATCACAGAAGCGAAGGAATCGCGCCGCTTTCTCGCTGGAGTTAATATCCAACGTTCCAGCTAGAGCAGAGGGCTGGTTTGCGATTATTCCGATCGATTGACCTTCGATTCGTGCAAATCCCACGACAATATTTGGTGCATAGAGAGAGTGAATCTCTAGAAATTCTCCTTCATCTACCAACGTTTCAATCAGTGATTTCATATCGTACGGTTGGTTAGGTGAGTCAGGAATAAGTGTATTAAGTGCGAGATCACCGGCGCTCTTAGCCAATGTCTGGGTTGGTGGAAGCACCGGAGAGCCATCCATGTTATTTGATGGAAGGTAGGAGAGAAGAGCCTTTACATAATCAATAGCATCGGCTTCAGATTCAGCCATGTAGTGAGCGTTGCCAGATTTCGTATTGTGAGTAAGGGCGCCACCAAGTTCTTCCATACCAACATCTTCACCTGTAACTGTCTTGATAACTTCAGGTCCAGTGATAAACATATTTGAAGTCTCTTTCACCATGATGGTGAAGTCGGTAAGCGCGGGGGAGTATGCCGATCCGCCGGCACATGGCCCAAGAATGAGAGAAATTTGTGGAATCACACCAGAAGAGCGAGTGTTGAGTCGAAAGATTTTTCCGTATCCATTGAGTGAAGCGACACCCTCTTGAATTCTTGCTCCACCCGAATCATTAATACCGATGAGAGGAATTCCACTTTTAAGTGCAAACTCGGCGATCTTTACAATCTTGTCAGCGTGCACTTCTCCAAGGCTTCCACCAAAGACTGTGAAGTCTTGCGAATAGAGGGCGATCGGCCTGCCATCAACTGTGGCCGTACCAATCACAACTCCATCGCCATACGGGCGTGTTTTCTCCATCCCAAACTGGGTTGAGCGATGGCGCGCAAACTCATCGATTTCAGTAAATGAATCGGCATCGACAAGCATCTCAATACGCTCGCGCGCTGTGAGCTTACCTTTGGCATGCTGCTTCTCAACAGCTCTAGCTGAGCCTGCGTGTATCGCCTCGTCGATTTTTTCGCGAAGATCATCAATTTTTCCGGATGTAGTGTGCAGATCGGGGCTCATGTCTATACGGTACTAGCCATGGGTATAGATATGCCACGAGCGCCACTGGATCAGAGTCAGATCGCTGCCACTTTGTCGCACTACTGGCGAGTAAGCGTGGTTGATCTCACGACATCAACCCACGCAGATCTGGCAGAAAAAATTAACGCAGGAGATGCGCATAGTGGTGATGTCATCGTTGCAAATTTTCAAAGTGCAGGCCGTGGGCGATTAGATCGAACTTTTTCTGCACCAGCATCTACCGCACTTTTATTTTCACTTTATCTCACTCCACAAAGATCGCGTACAGAGTGGGGTTTTCTCCCGCTCTTAGCAGGTATATCTGTTGCAGAAACTTTAAATTCAGTGAATGCAGGAATATCGATCAAGTGGCCCAATGATTTACTTATCAGCGAGAAAAAAGTTGGTGGAATAATCTCAACGACTCACGGTGATGGTGTGATTATTGGTATCGGCATTAATGTTTCGATGTCAGCCCATGAACTACCGGTGGAAAGTGCAACGTCACTCGGCCTAGCCGGTGTTTCACTCCTTGATCGCAATCTTTTACTCTCAAAGATTCTCAATTCGCTGGAAACCGACTTTACTCGGTGGGATCTAGGGAAATCCTTCTTGGATCGATATCTCGACCTCTCAGCCACTATCACGCGTAATGTTCGTATCGAACTGCCCGGTGGGCGGGAGATCCTTGCCAAGGCAATCTCAATTGATGAACAGGGTCAACTCAATCTCGATGATGGCCAAGTCGTTTCAGTCGGGGATGTAATTCATCTACGATAAGAAGGTGAAGAGTCGTTTTCCTACAGTGGGAATTATTGGCGCAGGTCAACTCGCTCGCATGAGCGTTGCTCCCGCAATTGCACTCGGAGTTACCCTCAAACTCTTTGCACAGAGCAAGGATGATAGCGCCGCGCAAATCTGTGATCACGTTGTTGGTGATTATAAAAACCTGCAAGAGGTTCTCGAATTCGCCCGTCACTGTGATGTCGTGACTTTTGAGCATGAGTTAATTCCACTATCGATAATCAAGGGGATTGAGGTGGCAGGAGTTCGCGTCTACCCACCTTCAACTGCATTTATCTACTCTCAAGATAAAGGTGCGATGCGAAATTTCTTGAAGGATCTTCCTTCACCTCAGTGGTCCATCATCGATAATGCAGAGAAAGTGAGCGCCTTTCCAGTGATCGCAAAGGCTATCTCTGGTGGGTATGACGGCAGAGGTGTCTGGAAAATTTCTGATAAAGAAATGCTCGCTGAAGTAATTACAAGCCATCCACAGTTGCTTATTGAAGAACTTATTGACTTTGATTGCGAAATTGCAGTCATGGTCGCGCGATCACCACATGGTCAAGTAAGCACGTGGGCGGTAACACATACCGTTCAAGAAAATGGGATTTGTGTAAGAACTATTGCCCCCGCACAATCAATTAGCCAGATTGTTGGCGAAAAAGCTGCCTCATTGGCAATTACTATTGCCCAACGAGTCGGACTAGTCGGTGTGATGGCTGTTGAGTTCTTTGTTAAAGGAGAAGACGTCTTTATCAATGAACTTGCAATGCGCCCACACAATTCTGGACATTGGACGATCGAAGGCTCTGTTACAAGCCAATTCGAACAGCACCTGCGTGCGATTCTAGATCTGCCACTAGGTGAAACAGCTATGCGCGCACCCCTAGCCGTAATGGGAAACATTCTCGGGGGAGATAAGACAGATATGTATCGCCCATACCTACATCTCATGGCTCGAAATCCAGAGCTGAAGATTCATCAGTATATGAAAGAGGTGCGTCTAGGTCGCAAGATCGGTCATGTCACAGCACTTGGCAATGATCTTCTACACTTGGAGGAGTTAATTGAGCATGCACGTTACTACATGAGCGGAGAAGTTGATGAGTGATGTAGCAATCATCATGGGTTCAGATTCAGATTGGCCAGTAATGGCTGAAGCGGCTAATGCTCTTGACGCACTAGGGATCACATATACAGCAGATGTCGTCAGTGCACATCGCATGCCAACGGAGATGATGGCATTTGCACAAGGTGCGGTTGCAGCCGGTTTTAAGGTCATTATTGCTGGAGCTGGCGGAGCTGCACACCTTCCCGGAATGGTTGCATCTCTGACAACACTTCCAGTGATTGGCGTGCCGGTACCGCTCACTCATCTCGACGGAATGGATTCACTACTTTCTATTGTTCAGATGCCTGCGGGAGTGCCCGTTGCAACTGTTGGCATTGGTAATGCAAAGAATGCCGCCTTATTGGCAGCGAGAATTCTGGGCGTCTCTGACTCAACAATTTCAGCCAAAGTGGAGCAGGGTCTTAAGACGATCAATGAAGAGGCTAAGAAGAAAGGCTCTCAGCTAAAGGCTAAGAAGAAGACTGGTTTTTAATCCGAACGACCTATTAATCCGAACGACCTAGCGCGTGAACACGCCATCCGGCTTTTCGCCATTTGTCGCGGTCCAACATATTTCTTCCATCGATCAAGAACTTGGATTTAACAAGTCCTCCGATAACAGCGGGATCTAGCTCTCGATACTCTTTCCACTCAGTCAGATGCAATATTGCATCTGCATCTTTGACGGCATCTGTCACTTGTTCGGCATAATCAAGATGCGGGAACCGTTTACGCGCTGGCTCAATTCCCTTAGGGTCATGAACAACAACCGAGGCACCGGCAGCTTGCAATTGCACAGCAATATCAAGTGCTGGGGAATCACGCACATCATCGCTATCGGGCTTAAATGTTGCACCTAAAACAGTGATTTTGTATTGAGTTAAGTCATCCGATAGATCTGCGCGGACTACATCAATCACTCGTTGGCGAGCACGCAGGTTAATTGCATCTATCTCGCGCAGAAATTCCAGAGCCTGATCTGCCCCAAGTTCTTGGGCACGTGCCATAAATGCACGAATATCTTTAGGTAAGCAGCCTCCACCAAAACCAATACCTGCTTGAAGGAAGCGGTTGCCAATTCTTGGATCATAACCAATAGCTTGTGCAAGAACAGTGACATCTCCACCTGCAGCTTCACACACTTCAGCCATGGCATTGATAAATGAAATCTTCGTTGCAAGAAATGAATTTGCAGCGACTTTGACCAGTTCAGCGGTTGGAAGATCTGCGCGCACCCACGGAGTACCGAGGGCGATAACGGGTTTATAGACTTCTTTCAGAATCTCTTCTGCACGATCATTTGCAACCCCGACAACAAGCCGATTGGGCGTCAAGGTATCTTCAACGGCGAAACCTTCGCGAAGAAATTCCGGGTTCCACGCTAAATCTGCTTGTGGCGCTGTTACTGCTAACTCATCGCGAAGCCCTTGTGCCGTTCCTACCGGCACTGTTGATTTTCCGACGACCAGTGCGCCTTTCTTGAGATATGGCGCAATTGCAGCAACTGATGACTTTACATATGTGAGATCTGCGGCGAGTCCATCTTTGCTTTGGGGAGTGCCAACACAGATAAAGTGAACATCAGCATCGGTAACTGCCGAAAAATCAGTAGTGAAGGAGAGTCGACCCGTCTTCATCTCTGCCGCTAAGAGAGTATCCAATCCAGGCTCGTAGAAAGGTAACTTTCCGGCGCTCAGGAGATCAACTTTATTTTGATCTGTATCAACACCCACAACCTCAAATCCAAGTGAAGACATGCAGGCCGCGTGGGTTGCACCGAGATAACCGCAACCGATTACCGAAAGCTTTAACGTCATAGAGGTGAGTCTAAGGCACGAATTATTTAATCTCGCCGCATGGTTTTTCAGCGGCTGTGCGAGTCTTGAATTTATCTACAATGACGGGGGCTTTTGAGGGTGAAGCCGATGCAGATGGTTCGGGGGTTGGGATGACCTCATCAATGAGGGGAAGATCATTACGTATGCGATCAAAGAGATCTGCACTCAACACGTCATCCCAAATTACAACAGATCCGACGTTGGCATCTCGCCCATTTGGATTATCAATTGGAACTGTGAGTGTTCGAACATTTCCGGAAGATAAGTTCTTCATTTGCTTTGCAAGCGTGAGCAGATCATCAGGGGTAAGCCCGGCATCTAATTGAACGCTTGCAAGAGAAGCACTGATAAAGTTTCGTAATTTAAATGGATTGAGTAGAGTTCCAGTACTTGTTGATTTACGTAGTACTGCACTCAAGAATTGTTGCTGTCTTTGCATTCGACCGATATCTCCTCGGCCATCAAAACCTCGAGTTCGAACATATTTCAGTGCTTCAATTCCATTGAGCGTATGTACACCAGCACTTAACACGAGGTGACTCTTTGGATCATCAATATCGACTTTGGTACAGACCTCAACTCCACCGAGAGCGTCCACTATCTCGGCAAAACCGGCGAAGCTAACCTCAACGTAGTGATCAATTTTTACCGCAGTTGCAAGTTCGATTGTTTCGATGAGTAAAGGTGCACCACCATAAGCAAATGCTGAATTGAGTTTGCCAGGGCGAGCAGAAATTATCGTCTCTTTATTCAGGCTACTTGGATGTTCCGGAATAGTTACCAAACTGTCTCGCGGAAGAGAGATGATGGAGGCACGATCACGAGACTTACTCAGATGGATAAGAAGCATGGTGTCAGATCGTCCGCCCGCGGCAACAGCGGTGGAGCCAACGCGAAGCTCTCGAATCTGTTGCTTAGTTAGTCCGGCGCGGTTGTCTGAGCCCACGACTAGGTAAATTTCAGCCTTTGAGATTTTTTCCGGACGATTATCAACGGATTTAAAGACATCGATGCGGGCTATGGAGTCACTAATTCGCCCGAGCCCGAAGGAGGAGACCGAAGAGGTCAGCACGATTACAATCGAAAGTGATGTAATTATCCGAATTGATCGTGTTGATTTCACGTGGCAAGAGTACTTGGACGATAGCGTGGAGGTGTTATGACATCGCCGAACGTGCCTCTGCCAGCTTTACCTGGCATTAGTGTGATTTTGCCTGTTCTCAACGAAGAAGCTCATTTAGAAGAGTCAATTCGCGCGATACTTGCACAGGATTACGCTGGCGAATATGAAATTATCTTGGCGTTGGGGCCATCAAAAGATCGCACCAATGAGATTGCAGAGCGACTGTCGGCTGAGAATCCACGCATCATTCTTGTGAGCAATCCCACTGGCCGCACTGCCGCAGGACTCAATCTCGCCCTCTATCGCTCGACTCGAGAAATTATTGTGCGAGTGGATGCTCATGCAGAAATTCCTTATAACTATCTTCAGTTGATTGTTGAAATTCTCGCAGACACAGGTGCTGTCAATGTGGGTGGTGTGATGGGCGCAGAAGGAGTCACACTTTTTGAAAGTGCAGTTGCAGCAGCGATGCGCAGCCCCTTTGGTGTCGGTGGATCCAGATTCCATATTGGTGGTAAGGCAGGCTTTGTAGACACTGTTTATCTCGGTGCTTTTCTGCGCCAAGCAGTTGTTGATGTCGGTGGCTTTGATGAGAGATTCATACGTGCACAGGATTGGGAACTGAACTATCGGTTACGTGAAAGTGGAGGAAAAATTTATTTTGATCCGCGTTTACATGTGACATATCGGCCTCGTCCAAACTTGCGCCGCTTAGCAAAACAATACTTTGAGTACGGTCGATGGCGTCGAGTGATTGCCAGAAAGTATCCAGAGACAATCAATTACCGGTATTTAGCCCCACCATTGGCCCTGATCGGAACGGTACTTTCTCTCTTTGCCGGAGCACTCATCGATCCGTCGCTCTATCTGCCAGCTGCGACATATTTTACATTTATTGCAATCACCCCACTCTTTATCTCAAAGGATCTTGCTCACTATCCCGTACTCGTCTTTATTCTCCCCACCATGCATTTTTCTTGGGGATTTGGCTTTCTCACATCACCACGAAAGCTCGTTCCAGACTCTCTAAGGTAACCTTGCACTATATGAGTACTCCAGTGAATGTATACGAGCCATACCGAGCCGGGTTACCCCCGCTCGGTGAATATGGACGTTCACTCTGGTCTCGCCGCCACTTCATTGCCGAGTTCTCTCGATCGCAATTGCGCGAACAGAACTATGGATCGGTCTTTGGTCAATTGTGGCTAGTTCTTAACCCGCTTTTACTCTCAGGAGTCTATTTTCTTTTGATCTTTATTATCGGCGGGAAAGGTGGTCCTGACCGATATGTTCATCTGACATCAAGCTTGTTCTTCTTCTATCTCATCGCCAATAGCCTTACCGGCGGAGTCAAGTCAATTACTGCAGGACAACGCTTAATTATGAATACAGCATTTCCCCGAATTATGCTTCCAATCTCAGCCTCAGTTATTGCCGTATTTAAATTTGTTCCAACGCTGATTGTATTTTTTGTGATTAGAACCATTATCGGTGCGCCATTTTCCTGGCAGATGTTCTGGGCGATCCCAATTTTTATTCTCGGAGTCCTGATGGGGCTTGGCATGGCAATCGCCATATCCTGTATCAACGTTTACTTCCGAGATATTGCAAGCCTACTACCCTACATGACACGTAGTTTGATTTATCTTTCACCGATTCTCTATGAGGCATCAGCGTTATCTGATCGCTTGAGAACTTTAGAAATTGCCAATCCAATCTTTAATTTACTTGATGCCTGGTCGCAGGTAATGGTCTATGCTCAAGCACCGACCTTAAGTTCAATGCTTATTAGTCTCACATGGGCTATGACAATATTATTAATTGGAACTTACTTTTTCTTATCGAGGGAGCGTGATTTCGCTGTCCGTCTCTAGCACTCATCCTCCTCACAGCATGGCCGTCTCTGTTCAATCTGTCGGCCTCACCTACCGCACTTCTCTAGATAAAAAACCAACATTTAAAGGACGCATAAAAAGATTTGGCCGTGGAGGGAAATCTTCACGAGTAGTTGATGCCATTAACGATGTCAGCATCGACATTCATTACGGAACAGTCTTAGGAATTATTGGATCTAACGGCGCAGGAAAATCTTCGCTGATGCGAGTAGTTGCAGGAATTATTCCTCCATCACAAGGACGTGTCGAGGTATATGGCTCGGTCAGCACTTTATTAGCGCTCGGTGTGGGTTTTAACGCATCCCTTACCGGCCGTGAAAATGTGTATCTGGGTGGGTTGGCTGCAGGTATGACTCGTGAAGAAATCGATAATCAATTTGATGAGATCGCCGCTTTTTCAGAGCTAGGTGAAGCAATTGATTCTCCGATGCGCACATACTCATCAGGAATGTATGCCCGGCTAGCCTTTTCAGTTGCCGCCACCGTTAAACCAGATATTTTGATTATTGATGAAGCGCTCAGCACCGGTGATGCGCGATTTAAGGAGAAAAGTCTTAACCGTATCAAGGAGCTTCGCAGTGAAGATCGCGCCCTCATTCTCGTTAGCCACGCGTTGGCAACTATTGAGGATGTATGTAATGAAGTGATTTGGCTGGATAAAGGCAAAGTGATGGCTCGAGGAAAACCTCGGCAGATCATTGACCAATATCGCGAATTTATGCAGGTAAAGAGGAGCGCTTCATCGGATGAGGATGTCTAAAAACTTTATTGCTTTATTAATAGCAACTCTCGCCTTCACAACTCCTGTCGCCCAAGCTCAATCAATTCCATCTACATTTGAATTTACTGGCAGCGGATATGGTCACGGCGTTGGTATGAGCCAGTTTGGTGCGAGAGCGCGAGCACTTTCTGGAGAGACTGCTAGCGCAATTCTAAATTACTATTACAAAGACGTTGAGATTGCCCCATTTGTTGATACTCATACAATTAGAGTCAGTATTGCCAATCTTGTAAAGTCAATTTCATTTGCAACCCAAACGCCAGGTGCTCGATTAGAAGTCTACGAGGGAGACATTGCTCTCACACCTGATTTGCTCCCCATTGCAACTTTTGAAAGTAGGAAACGAGCTACCTTTACCTTTGCCTCTCAATCTGTGATCTTGTCAACAATTGCCCGAGGAAAAGCAGTGACGCTTCGCTGGGTAGGAGATGGTGCGATTGTCTCGATGTTCAACGGTAAGACGACGAGCAGATACAAGTATGGATACATCACGATAAAAGTACTTCGTGGAGCACTTGCCGTGACAAATACGATGTCGCTAAGAGATGAGTATCTCTACGGAATTAGTGAAGTTTCATCAAGTTGGCCCAGCGCCGTATTAGAAGCCCAGGCAATCGCCTCTCGAAGTTATGCGCTTTCAAAGTTAGGTGTGGTGCGAGCGGCCTGTGATTGTCAGGTGTACTCACATATCTCTGATCAGAACTTTGTTGGATTTTCCAAGGAGAGCGAACCTCGCTTTGGCCATCTATGGAAAGCAGCAGTTGACCGCACAATCGTTGATACAACTACTAGCTTGGTTGTTTTGAGTGAAGGAAAGCCGGCACAGACCTACTTCTTCTCCTCATCAGGTGGAGCGACGCAGACCACCCTGGATGCGTGGGGTACTGCTACTGCCTACACCCAATCAGTTGCAGATACAGCAAGCGTTGATGTGAAACTCAATCCCAGATTCGCTGCATGGAAGGCGTCATCAAGCCAAGTTTTGATTGCTAAAGCATTTTTACTACCTGATGTAATCTCTCTGGAAGTTCTCTCCCGAAATGAGGCTGGTGCAGTTACCTTTATTGCGGCAACATCTTCAACTGGAGTAGTCAAGAAAATTCGCGGCGATACATTTAGAAGTCGGGCAAAGATTCCTTCGCCGTGGTTTAACGTTGTGAGCGCAGCAGATCCACAAAGCTAGTTTGAGTGAAGAATTGAATTAAGTCCGCCCCACGAACCTTCACGCATGACAACTTCTAGCGAACCGTCGAGTGAATTTCTGCGAAAGAGAAGATTGCTCGCGCCAGAAAGAGTTGACGCCTTTGCGATGCTGCCATCTGGCAGTCGAACTTTTGCAGCAGCTGTGATGTAGGTACCCGCCTCGACAACGCAATTATCTCCCAGAGAAATTCCTAATCCAGAGTTGGCACCGAGTAGACACTTTTTGCCGACAGAGATAACTTCTTTGCCGCCACCGCTCAAGGTTCCCATAATCGAAGCTCCACCACCCACATCACTTCCATCTCCGACAACGACACCAGATGAGATTCGACCTTCCACCATTGAGGTACCAAGGGTGCCAGCATTGAAATTAACAAAACCTTCATGCATCACAGTTGTTCCAGGCGCTAGATGAGCACCAAGTCGCACCCGATCAGCATCTGCAATTCGAACACCTGAAGGAATTACATAATCAACCATGCGTGGAAATTTATCGACACCAAATACGCTGACATGGCCATCTCTGACTCGAAGGGCCGCACGCACTTCTTCAAATCCATCCACTGCGCAGGGACCAGCTGATGTCCACACCACATTTGCTAGAAGCGAGAAAATTCCATCGAGCGCTAGTCCATGCGGTTGTACTAAACGATGAGAGAGCAGATGCAACCGCAGGTATGCATCAATTGCATCCGTTGGGGCAGTGGCGAGATCGATCTCGCGAGAGACAACTTCACGTGTGACTTTTCGGATGGGATCTTTTCCGACACAATCTTTGAGAATGAGTGACGGATCACCAACTAATGAACCAAGGTTAGGTGATGGAAACCAGACATCGAGAACAGTTGACCCGCTCATGGTTGCGATTCCGTGGCCCGAAGCTAGGCCTTGGACAAGATGAGATTCAGTCGTCATGTGCTCACAATATCGCCTATCCTTATTTTCATGGAGCGACAATCCAAGAACACACTCGCAATTACAGTCCACTGCGCTGCACCGATTGAAAAAGTCTGGGCTGAGATTGAAAATTGGAGCGCTCAAGGCAGATGGATGTTATCGACAACCGTCTGGCTCACATCAGAACAGCGCACCGGTGTGGGAACCACGATTGCCGCTTTCACTGGTCCTTTTCATAAACGCTATCCAGCTTTTTCTTTCTTGGGATTACTAGACACAATGACAGTAACTACATGGGAGCCGCCTACTCGTTGTGATGTCATACATACAGGTGCGCCCCTCAAAGGAAGCGGTACCTTTCTGCTAGAAGCAACAGGACCAGACTCTTCTCTCTTTCATTGGAGTGAGACTATTGAGATTCACCGGGCCCTCTTTCTTTTAGGTGCTCCATTTATCTGGTTGGGAGTAAAGATCTCCCTCTGGCGCTTTTCTAGGCTCTTTAACAATTAATATCGCTCTAAAAAGTTGATTAGTCGGCCTTCATATATTGGGAACGGGTAACCTCGTCCTATGGGAGCGCCGAAGACCCTCGCCGAAGTGCTTGCAGCACTTCCTGAGGAAGAGCGCATCATCTTGACCCTTTCATATCTGCGCCAAATGACTATCCCTGAGATCGCGAGCCTGCTAGGCGTACCCGAGAAGTCTGTTGAGGCGGTCATTACCTCGGGGAAAGCGCGATTGAAGAGCGAATTAGGCATATAAAGCTCTCTCGATTTCATAGATGGCCCGAGGTGCGAGATACTTACGCCCTTACTTTCGAATAACCCGCAATCGAAGGTCCAGGCTTTTAACAGGCTTTAAAGGAGTCCATCATGGCAGCTATGAAACCTCGCACAGGTGATGGCCCAATGGAAGTTACCAAGGAGGCACGCTCGCTTGTGATGCGCATCCCTCTTGAAGGTGGCGGACGACTCGTTGTTGAACTCAATCCGACCGAGGCAAATAATCTCAGCGCAGCCCTTGAAGCCGCTGTTGCGCTTATCAAGAAGTAATCACCCGTAGCCTACGACTACTTATGCAGATCACCGCGCTCAATCCGGATATTGATTCAGTAGCTACATCTGATGTGATTGTTATTAGTTACATCACCTTGCCGGCCGAGGATGAGAGCGCCCCAGAAATTATCTTTAACGCTCACCCTGCCCTAGTGAAGAAGATTGAAAAACTCTTCGCAGTTGATCTCCGCGATGAACTCACTTTCTTCTCACCAACAGGTAAGGCGGGTGAACTCAATGAAATTCCAGTGAGCGCACCAGATAGCGCTATTGAAAGAATCATATTGCTTGGACTAGGGGATCAATCGCTAGCATCATATAGAAGCGCAGGGGCAACCCTTGGAAGAAAAGTGCGCGGTACCGATAAAAAGTTTGCAACTTTGGCCCCGAATAAGCGTGATGAAATCATCGCATTTACAACTTCAGCTTTTCTTGGCCATTACACATGGAGCCAGAAAACCACTCTCACAGTGACAGATCCTGAAATTGAAATTGTTGCCCTCGACGCAGAACCTGTTGATTATGCTCGAACTATTGCAACAGCTATTTGCCGCGCTCGCGACCTCATCCATACCCCTTCGAATATTAAAACTCCTTTATGGATGGCCACCCAGGCGCAAAATATTGCAAAAGAGAATGGGCTAGATATCTCTGTACTTTCTGGCGCAGGACTCAAAGAATTTGGGGGATTGCGCGCCGTTGGTAACTCATCTCCAAATCCAGGGCCACGATTTATTCACCTTACCTACAACCCAAAAAATGTAAAGAGTTCTTCACGAATTCCACATGTTGTCATTATTGGCAAAGGCATAACTTTTGATACTGGTGGAATTTCTCTCAAGCGCCCATATGACACCATGACAGCGATGAAGAGCGATATGGCTGGTGCTGCCGCTGTTCTGGCAACGATTGGCGCTGTTGCTAAGCTTGGCGCAAAGGTAAAAGTTACCGCTCTTATGATGTGTGCCGAGAATGCTCTCTCAGGCACATCACAGCGCCCTAGTGATGTCATCACGCACTATGGTGGAAAAACCGTCGAAGTGATTAACACAGATGCTGAAGGTCGCTTAGTTCTGGCAGACGGATTGGCATTTGCAGATATCAACCTTGATCCTGATTACATCGTTGACCTTGCAACACTTACCGGAGCCGCATCACTTGGCCTTGGTCGCCAGTATGCAGCGATGTATACGCGAAATAAAGCACTTGCTCATACTCTGGCAGAGATCGGAGAACGTACTGGTGATCGCGTCTGGCATATGCCGCTCATTGATGATTACACCGATGGGCTAGAAAGCGACATTGCAGATTTGAATCACACCGCAGATAAAGGTCATTACGGAGCAGGGTCAGTTACCGCCGCCCTTTTCCTTGAACAATTTGTTGGTCAGCGCAAGTGGGTTCACCTTGATATCGCAGGGACGGCTCGAAGCGAGAGCGATGCTGGAGAAAATCCCAAGGGTGGAACTGGTTTCGGGGTGCGATTACTCGTGGAGTGGCTAACATCCATCTCATGATCAATCAGATTGACCCCCACTCATACGCCGAAAGCTTTATCGGTGAGAGCGTCGATAAGGCGCAAGCGCGCAGTCGTGGCGCAGAAGTCGGTGCAGTAGATGTCACGCCTGGTGTAGGTGCATATCTTCGCCACTTGGCACACATTCTTGATGCGCAATCAGTTGTAGAAATTGGGACTGGTTCAGGAGTCGGCGCACTATGGGTTCTCGAAGGAATGTTGCCAAGCGGTACTCTGACTTCTATTGATGGAGAGCAAGAACATTCGGCAATTGCAAAAATTGCGCTGCAAGATTCTCAGATCGCACAATCTCGTTTTCGATTGATAACAAACCCTGCAATTGAGGTGATGACCAAATTAGCTGATCGTGCATATGACCTCGTAATCTTTAGAGATAACGCCGAAGATCTCCCTGATGCAATCATTGAGGCTTATCGCATCTTGCGCAGCGGAGGAGTATTTGTCATTGATAACTTCTTTGGTGGATCAAAAGTCAACGATCCCGCTCAGCGCGACCCCAAGACGATTGCATTGCGCGATGCCGGAAAATCCCTGAAAGGCGATACTGAAAAGTGGGTGACCTCACTGATTCCAGTAGGGGATGGACTGTTGCTCGCCACTAAGTTGTAGAAGGATAGAAACATGAGCCAACCATCAGAGCAGCAACCCATGGGGACAGGTCCTTGGTGGGTTCCATCATCTGCTCACGGTAAAGCGAAATTTGTCACGCGCTCAAATGCACTTTTAATGGCAGGAATTGCAGGATTAGTCGGTGCTCTCTTTGGTGCTAGCTCTTCGGGCTCTCTCTTTGGCCATGAAATTAAATTGACATCAGTAACCTCGTCAATTGAGCGACCACCGGGATCTGTTGCCGATATTGCTCAACGAGTTCTGCCATCAGTAGTTTCAATTTCAGCACGCGGTGCACGCGGCGGTGGAACCGGAACAGGATTTGTTATCGATAGCACTGGCTTCATATTGACCAACAATCACGTGATCTCAGATGCAGCAGTCGATGGCGGAAGTATTGAAGTTCAGCTCAACGACGGAACAACGCTAGATGCCACAATTATCGGTCGCGATTCGGCTTACGATTTAGCTGTTCTTAAAGTAGATCGGACTGGGCTCACAGCACTTACTTTTGGAGATAGCGATCAAGTTGCTGTCGGAGATGCCGTCATCGCAATTGGTTCTCCATTGGGTCTGAGCGGAACCGTGACGTTAGGAATTGTAAGCGCGAAAGATCGTGCAGTTACTGCAGGTGAAGATGCCGGTGATAACTCATATATCAATGCAATCCAAACGGATGCTGCTATTAATCCTGGAAACTCAGGCGGCCCTCTGGTCAATTCAGCCGGAGCGGTAATCGGTGTGAACTCAGCGATTGCAACGCTAGGTACATCTTTTCTTTCGTCGCAATCAGGTTCGATTGGACTTGGATTTGCAATTCCAATTAATCAAGCAAGAAAGACTGCTGAGCAATTAATTAAGACAGGAAAGGCAACATACCCTGTTGTCGGAATCTCAGTTGATATGCAGTACGCAGGAGACGGTGCAAAAATTGCTGATGCTCGAAATGCCATTGTGCCGGGAGGTCCTGCGGCACGGGCAGGTCTGCGTGCCGGAGACTTAATTACAAAATTTGACGGTCGCACCATCACAACACCTGAGGAACTCATCGTTGCAATTCGCTCGAAGAATGTTGGCGATAAAGTTGAGATTGAGTACATCAGAGCTGAGAAAACCCTTAAGGCAACACTCACCTTGACGGCAGGTGAGTGATGTTTGATTTTGGTGTTGG
>JBIIRQ010000055.1:0-5711 GCA_044341445.1 Candidatus Planktophila sp. | reverse complement strand
ATTCTGGGCGGTAGCGATACACGAAATCCAGCGCATATGGTGCTCTAGCCAACGTGGACGTAAGCCTATTGGGCGAAGTATTTTCTCAAGATCTTTCTTCGACTCTATCTTCGTATCGTCGCCAATCGAAAGGGCGATAGTCGAGATAGCAGCATCAGAGAGCAATCTTCCGGGGGCGATGTCGAGTTCTGCTGCAAGTGAAACCCGAGATTCCCATAAACTCTTTACCACCGCGAGTTGACGGCGCTTTTTAATGTGATGCATTCCTGAAGTCCGTCGCCAAGGATCTACTCGTGGCTGGGGAGGTGGCATATTCAAAATTGCTGCAAATTCTTGCTCAGCCCAGTGTGATTTACCAGCAGCCTCGAGCAGCGCATCTACTTCATCGCGTAATTCAACAAGGAGTTCGACATCGAGGGCGGCGTAATTGAGCCAATCAGTTGGTAATGGTCTCGTAGACCAATCAACAGCTGAATGTTCTTTAGCAAGTGAGACACCTAAGAGTGATTCCAGAAGCGGCCCCAAGCCGACTCGAGGTAATCCAGCCAGGCGTCCTCCCAATTCTGTGTCAAAGAGTTTCACAGGGTGGATTCCAAGTTCGCGTAAGCAAGGCAAGTCTTGAGTACTTGCATGAAGAATAACCTCATCAGTTGCAAGTAGATTGTTAAGTTCAGAAAATAAACGGTGCCCCGGGCCGAATGGAATGGGATCGATCAGATGTAACCCCCCACCATCGCGGGCAATCTGAATTAAGTATGCACGAGCGCTAAATTTATAACCACTAGCTCTCTCTGCATCAAGGGCAAATGGACCTGCGCCTTGAGCTAAAGATGTAAGCGCTTCCTCAAATAGCTCTTCTGTGTTGACGACATCCGGCAGACCTTGAGCCGGAGCCAGCAGTGGCGTCGGAAGTTTCTCTTCTTCATCAGTCACAGAGTTAATCCACTATCTGCGAGGAGTTTTAATGGTCGGTACTCCATCAATTACTGGTGGAAGAAATGAAATCTCTGCAATCAGATTGCACCACGACATAACGTGGTTGAGCAGTGTTTGTCCAGCATCGGCACCCTGAGGAATAACCGGAGTCCACGATGCCCGGATTTCAATCTCTGATTCATTACTTCGAGGAGATAATTTGCCAAAGGATGCACTGGAAACGCGGGTGACGGTTCCAGAGGGTGAGTTATATGAGCAGCCAGAATTCTCAAGCGATGCTAATAACCAGTTCCAGCCGACCTCAGGTAGCAGCGGATCCTCCTGCATCGCAGAGTCAACGTCTGCGCTTACAAATGTCACACAACGAAACTCACCATCCCATGTGTCCTGGCCACCAGGTTCATGCAATAAGACAAACCTTCCTGTTGCTATCTCGTCTTCGGCATCACCCAAGAGTCCATTCGTTACATCGGCGGTAAATGCAAAAGAGTATGTTGCAAGCTTTTGTGGTGGCGGAACTTCTTCAAGAAATATCTCGCTGCGCGGAGTCGCTGTTCGCAGGACATCTAACAGTCGATTAAAAGCGGCTGTGTCCATTGCTTTATTCTAAATTGTGCATATGCCTGCATGCGGGAGGCGTGCCCAAAAGTGCGCTATCTTCTGCTGCATGGCAGCCCTATTAGCACTTATTTCAAGTGGCTTGTGGGGTGCTGCCGATTATCTTGCAGGAAATTTAAGTAAGAAATTTCGACCCACCGCGGTCTTGTCAGTCACGCAGATTATTGGACTGATCTTTGGGCTCACACTCGCAATCGCTACAGGCGCATTTGATGCACAGGCACTGGGAGACGATGGATATCTCGTTCCAGGAATTGCTGCAGGCTTTTCAGGGTATATCGGATTGATTTGTTTATATCGTGCTCTTGCAACTGGGCGAATGGGCGTGGTTTCACCCATTAGTGCGCTCAGTGCCATCATTCCTTTGCTCTATGCGTTGATTTTTCTTAATGAACGACTGACTGGCCTTGTTGCCATCGGTGTCATATTTGCTCTTCTCGGTGCTGTTTTAGCAAGCGGTCCCGAACTCTCGCAAGGATTTCCATTAAAACCTGTTTTCCTCGCCCTCGGTGCAGCAGTCGGCTTTGGTACATGTCTAATCTTTATGACAGAGGGTTCAGAATCCAGCGCACTCATGACAATGGTTTCTATGCGCGCATCAACTTTTCTTATCAGCCTCACAATTTTGATTCGATTGCGCGGCACTGGCGGTATGGGTAAGAGTCATATTGGCCTGCTTATATTTATTGGCGTTGCCGACTTCAGCGCCAACTTGATTCTTGGTATTGCAACAACGCGAGGGCTTGTCTCTCTTGCAATGGTGTTAGGTTCTCTCTTCCCGATTGTGACCGCACTTCTTGCCTTCATATTTCTTAAGGAGCGCTTGCATCGTGTCCAATATGTAGGAATTGTAAGTGCTGTATTCGGAGTAGCGATCATCGCGGCCTTCTCCTAGAATTTTTTATCGAGTAGCGGTATAGAAAACTGTTTCGCCTTCACTCTCATTCGACACCGACGTAAAGTGCGATAGCAATTCCTTGATATCTATCCGATCTTCCCCGCCGGTAACGGGGGTAACACTGAGCTCGAGGCGATCAATCATGTTGAGAGAGATTAATTGAAGAATAATCGATTGCCCTGCTTCGATAAGAATCGTCGGCCCGAAAAGTCTGCGCGCTCTCTCAATTGCCACACTGGGGGATGCATTCCACCAATAAGCCTGGCGATTATCGGCTAAAGCGTTAGCCATGGAAGTCGAGACCACAACAACTGGCACAGGTGTCTTGTGATAGGGCTCTGTCCGCGCAGTATTTCCACCGATGAGAATTGCATCAACACTTCTGCGCCGCGCAAGAAAGCGAGTTCTATCGGCGCTTGAGCTGACTCCGCGCGAGCTGCCATCTTTTGTCGTACTGCCATCACTTCCTACGACGAGAGTGGCGATGATCTCTCCATCGAATTGGCTTGCGGTCATTGGCAGAGATTATCGCCACTGGTATCCCTTGTGCGCCTAGATCACACGATCGACCACGCCCAACAGGTGAGAATCGGAGAATCTCACTCGCTTTTAAGCTCCTCTTAAGTTGAGGACGGTAGTGCTGGCAAGTTAGCCTTACCAGATGAAATGTAATGCGAGCACGGGAATTGCTCAGGGATAACTATGCAGGCGCACCAGTTCTAGTGGAGAAAATTCTCTGCGTAACAAATGATTTTGGTCCCAGAGCCGGTGGTATCGAAACCTTTGTTATAGGACTTATTGAGCGACTACCGAAAAATACCGTCATCGTTTATACGAGCGCTCAGGATAAGAGTGAACTCTATGACCGGCAATGGCGCGAAAATTATGGCGTCGAAGTAATCAGAGATAAAGCACGTATTCTTCTGCCAACACCGGGCGTTGCTTATTGCATCTCCGCTTTAGTGAAGGATCGAGGAATAAAGACCGCCTTCTTTGGCGCGGCCGCCCCGCTCGCACTGCTTACGCCAGTTCTACGGCGTGCAGGGGTGAAAAAAATTGTGGCCCTCACGCACGGTCATGAGGTGTGGTGGTCAAAGATTTGGCCATTTACATGGGTGATGAAATCTATTGCACGCAATGTTGATCACCTTACCTACCTCGGTGAGTTTACGAAAAATGCAATTTCTCAGACGGTAAGTGCATCTGCGAAGGCTGCGATGGTAAGAATCGCCCCTGGAATAGATACCGACCATTTTGCTCCCGTTGACTCATCTGAGTTGAAGAAATCACTTGGTCTTGTCGATAAGAGGGTAATTGTAAGTGTGGGACGACTTGTCCATCGTAAAGGTCAGGATATTCTGATTGCAGCGATGCCAGAGATTCTCAGAGAAATTCCAGATTCGCATCTGCTTCTCATCGGTGAAGGCCCTTATCGTCAATATTTAGAAACACGAGTGAAAAAACTGCAGATAGATTCACACGTCACCTTTATCGGTCGTATCTCCTATACAGATCTTCCTCGCTATATATGTCTCGGAGAAGTATTTGCAATGCCTGCTCGGTCACGACTTGCAGGGTTAGAAGTCGAGGGGCTGGGAATTGTCTACCTCGAAGCCAGTGCATGTGGACTCCCAGTAATCGCCGGAAATTCTGGGGGAGCACCCGATGCCGTTCGCGATGGTGTGACAGGCCTTGTCATCGATGGAAGAGATCCGCAGACCGTTGCGCAATCTGTATCTGAACTCTTACTTGCCCCAGAGAGAGCCCATCAGATGGGCCTGGCGGGTAGAGCATGGATTATCAAAGAGTGGCGTTGGCAGATCTGGTCAGAAAGATTTGCGGAAATTCTTATATCAAACCCAAAGATTTAGCTCGTGCTACAGCAGCTGGACGAGAGTGTGTATCTAATTTTCGATAGATTGTAGTGATATGGGTCTTGGCTGTTGAGTGCGAGATAAACATCGTCTTCGCGATATCAGAGATACTCATTTCACCCGCCAGATAAGTAATAACTGTTATTTCTCGAGGAGATAAAATCGTGCCATTTTTCTCCCGCATTAAAAGCTCAATGGCGCGGTCACTTGTAAAGGTTGTTGGGTTCACTAGCGCTGTCTGTATCGCCGCTATGAGCAGGTCAATTCCTGCTGATTTTGAGATAAAACCTTGAGCTCCAGCCTTTGCTGCAGCTGAGATCAAGTCAAGCTCATCGTTAAGGCTCAGAACAATGATGATGAGAGACGGAGATCGTTTTCGCGCCCATTGCACAATTTCTAAGCCGTTGCCATCGGGAAGGTTGATATCCACGGTAATTACTCGAGGATTATGAAGTGCGATCATCGCGATCGCCTCTTTTAATGAACCTGCTTCGCCTACACAGTTAAAGCCAGCGGCGGTCAGCGCTTTTATGATTCCTATTCTGACTACTGGATGATCATCGATCACCAGGACGCTCGCCAAAACGTTATGACTCATAAGGTGATTGAGACTGTGGTTCCTTTTACCCCGGTCTCGATATCGAGCTTTCCACCATGGCTTTGGACTCGTTCAACACAGCCGAGAAGTCCGTATCTATCCTGAGCAATTATTGCGCCGCCAGATCCGTTATCAGAAATTACTACCATGGTCTGATTATTCTCTTGGGTGAAGGCGAGGCGTATCTGGGTAGCCCCAGAGTGATGGGCGGCATTGCGAAGCAACTCTGCAACCACGAGAAGTAAAAGTTCTTGATCCTGTGGTTCGACGACAGAATCTCCGGTGTTAATGCGGATGAGGGGAGAGATCTGATCCGCAAGGTGTTGAATCTCAACCCAAAAGTCGAATCCTTTACGCAGATTTAGAATTTCATTACGAACTTTCACAATCAAATCAGAGAGATTGTGTCGAATTGTGCGCATCTCGTGGCGAACTAAGGATGGCGTCTCTGGCTGAGCTAGCACCAGATCAATCTGGTAGCCAAGTGCGATGAGATCCTGCGCGATTCCATCGTGAATCTCTTGGGCAATAGCGATTCGCACCGATTGCGCCTCGATGCGATCTACCTCTTACTCTTTGGCGTAAAGCTCATCAATTTCCTTGGCGAACTGCGTTGCAACCACGTGGCGCTTGACCGATAGCTTTGCAGTGAGGTGGCCACCAGCGATGGTGAAGTCTTCGCCAAGAATTGTGAACTTACGAATTGATTCAGCCTTACTGACCGCCTTATTGGCCTCATCAACAGCTGTCTGAATTACCGCGACCAAATCTGGGTCATTGCGAAGTG
>JBIIRQ010000088.1:0-4281 GCA_044341445.1 Candidatus Planktophila sp. | reverse complement strand
TGATCGCGTTGCGGTGATTAATAAGGGGCAGATTATTGAAGTTTCGACTCCCGCTGAGCTCGGTGGACGAGCAACATCTCTCGCGCAGGTATCGTGGAGAGAAAATGGGGAGACCAGGATTGAGAAAGCGCCACATCCGACTGCATTTGTGGCAGAACTTGCATCACGGTTCGGTGGGGAAGTCCCTGAACTCATCGTTAAACGCGCAACTCTGGAAGATATCTATCTTGAAATGATCGGTGAAGCAGATGAGTAAATCCACTGTGAAAGATCGAACTCCATCAACCCTAAAATTAGGCCTTCTTCGTGGAAACATTGAGATCAGACAATTTATGCGACAGAGGGAGTCAGTCGTCTTTACTATCGCATTCCCCCTCATTCTTCTAGCAATTTTTGGGGCTGTCTTTTCTCAAGATATCGCGCCAGGTGTCACCTTTAGTCAATATTTTGTTGCAGGCATGATTGCATCTGGCCTAGTAAATTCTGGCTTTCAAAATCTGGCGATTATGATTCCGATTGAGCGCGAATTTGGTTCACTTAAGCGTTTACGCGGAACACCAATGGCTGCCACCAGTTACTTTATTGGTAAGTCCATTCTTGTTTTTGTCACAATGTTGATTCAAGTGTTGCTACTTCTCATAGCGGGCGTTGCTTTCTTTGGCGTTGATATTCCGACTGATCCATTCAAATGGTTCACATTTACTTGGCTCATTATTCTTGGAAGTGCTGCTGCAACTACACTGGGTATCGCTTTCTCTGCAGTACCAAAGAGTGGTCGTGGCGCATCTGCAGTTGTTTCACCAATAGTGATTGTTCTTCAATTTATTAGTGGCGTCTTCTTTATCTTCACTCAGCTCCCAAGTTGGATGCAGCAAGTCGGTGCGATCTTTCCACTTAAGTGGATGACGCAGGCAATGCGCTCGGTCTTTCTCCCTGACTCATTCGCTTCTCAAGAAGTTGTTGGTCAATGGGAACTTGGAAAGTCGTTTGCAATTATTCTGCTCTGGCTAGTGATTGGCCTTATTTTTTCACTACGAACATTTAGATGGAGTGATCGATGAAACTTTTCTCTTTTGGGCTTTCGCTCACCCTCGCTCTCATTCCAGTACAAAGCTTTGCAGTAACTGAATCTCCTACCCCGACCACGAGCATGACGCCAGAGGTCACCCCAACGCCGGAGGTCACCCCAACGCCGGTAAAAAAAGTAACTCCTAACAAGAAGGCGCCACCAAAGAAGAAACCTAGCGCACCTTCACCACCGGCTAAGTGGCCACCTAAGGGATTCAAGGTGATGGATAACATCTATTGGCGCACACCATCTGTTGAGACCATGATGAATGTGGCAGCAGGTGATGCTGCGTTAACTAGAGCTACTAAAGTATGCAAAGAATTTTCCTGCGGACGCATTCAAGTAGCGTCGATTATTGGGTGCGTATATTGGGAGATCGAATCAAAAGTTATGACACCAAATCCAGATATCCCTAATTCTTTTCTTACCATGGGAATGTTGCGCACTCTTGTGAAGACTTCGGCGGCCAAAGAGGTGGTGACGGTCGTTCTGCGATCAGGTGTTGCATACTCCCCAACAGTGGCAGTTGTCCCTACCGCTGTCGTGTGCCATCAAGATCAAACAACAGAGAGGATCCCGAGCAACTCTTACATTGGTCGCTAGCGATTTGCCCCAGGGACCCAGAGTTGATCTCCAATTTCTTTATTGGCTACGCGAGCCAAAACAAAGAGTAGATCTGAACAGCGATTGAGATATTTTGCTGTCAGAGGGTTAACGCCTCCACCAAATGCATGAATTGCTGCCCATGTGCAGCGCTCTGCTCGGCGCACAACGGTACGAGCAACATGCAGATGCGCAGCCGCTGGCGTACCAGATGGAAGAACAAAGGAACGTAATGACTCTAGTTCAGAATTGTATTTATCTATAGCGGCTTCAAGATAAACAATTTGCGATTCAAGAACGCGTAACGGTTCAAACGCTGGAGCATCCGTGACTGGAGTACAAAGATCTGCACCAACATCAAAGAGGTCGTTCTGAATCCGAACAAGAAGAGCATGGATATCCTCAGTTAACTCATCCGTTGAAAGGACGACACCGATGCTGGAATTAGCTTCATCTACTGTTGCATACGCCTCTAGGCGTGGGTCATTCTTTGATGTGCGGCTCATATCCCCAAGAGAAGTTGTGCCGTCATCGCCTGTCTTTGTGTAAATGCGCGTGAGATTAACCATGGCCCTACCTTATAAGTAGAATGCTTCTATGGCACCTCAGCAGGATCTGCGTCAGCATGAGATGAGGGACGATCGCTTTCGCATAGAAGGCGGAGCCAAGCTGGTCGGTGAGGTCTATGTAGGAGGAGCAAAAAATTCTGTCCTTAAATTAATGGCCGCCTCACTTCTTGCGGTGGGCAAGACCACAATCCGGAATGTTCCAGAAATTGCCGATGTTGAGATCATGTCAGATCTACTTAAGCGACTTGGATGCGTCATTACACGTGACGGCTCTCTCTTGACTATCGATGTCCCCGCCACTCCAGCACACCGCGCGGATTACGACCTCGTTCGTAAGATGCGAGCCTCAATCAATGTTCTGGGTCCTTTGGTTGCTCGTATTGGTCGCGCCGAAGTTGCTCTCCCGGGTGGAGATGCAATTGGTTCTCGCGGATTAGATTTTCATATCAAAGGACTTGAGTCACTTGGTGCCATCGCACATGTTGAGCATGGTTATGTGATTGCTGAAGCACCAGATGGATTAACTGGCGCGGAGATTTCTCTCGATTTCCCTAGCGTGGGTGCGACTGAAAATCTCATGACTGCAGCAGTTCTTGCTAACGGGATCACCACAATTGAAAATGCAGCACGTGAACCTGATCTCGTTGATCTCGGTGAATTTCTTATCGCGATGGGCGCAAAAATTGAAGGGCTCGGCTCCCCGATCATTACGATCACAGGCGTCAAGAAACTTCACCCAACTGAGCACACAACAATTGCGGATCGGATCATCGCCGGTACATGGGCTTTTGCTGCCGTTATGACGCAAGGTGATATCACAATTCATGGCGCTCGTATTGATCATATGGAAGTAATGCTAGAAAAACTCACATCTGCTGGAGCAATTGTGACTTCGACATCCGATGGTGTCCGTGTAAAGATCGATCATCGGCCCACTGCAATAGATGTAGCAACACTTCCCTATCCTGGCTTTGCAACAGATTTACTACCATTTATTATTACCTTAAATTCGATTGCTGAAGGTGATTCGATGGTGACTGAAAATGTCTTTGAATCTCGCTTTATGTTTGTCAACGAACTCAGTCGATTAGGTGCGCAGATCCACGTCGATGGACATCATGTCTCAATCCACGGTATCAAGCAGTTATCAGGGGCCCCAGTTGAGGCAACCGATATTCGCGCTGGCGCTGGCCTTGTTCTTGCGGCCTTGGTTGCAGAGGGTGTCACTACAGTTGATGGTGCTTTCCATATTGATCGCGGATATCCACGCTTTGCAGAAGAACTAGTGCGCTTAGGTGCACACGTGAGTCGGGAGTAATTATGGCAATTCCAGATCGTAACCTCGCACTTGAACTTGTTCGAGTAACAGAGACGGCCGCCCTGGCTGCCGCCCCCTGGGTTGGCCGCGGCGATAAAGATCTAGCCGACGGTGCGGCAGTTGCAGCAATGCGCGCCATGATCAATACCGTTGATATGAACGGAGTTGTTGTCATTGGTGAGGGCGAAAAAGATAATGCGCCCATGCTCCACAATGGTGAGAACGTCGGTAATGGCGAAGGTCCTCATTGCGATGTTGCCGTCGACCCTATCGATGGAACCTCACTGACAGCTCAAGGGGTAAACGGTGCAATCAGCGTTATCGCAGTAGCACCTCGTGGAACTATGTTTGATCCGCAGGATAGTTTTTATATGAATAAATTAGTCACGGGCCCAGCAGCAGCGCACGCCATTGACATTAAGGCAAGTGTTGCTCAAAATATCAGCGCGGTTGCACGTGCTAAAAACTTAGCAATTAGTGATGTGACTGTTGTACTACTGAATCGTCCGCGGCATTTAGAATTAATCACCGAGATCAGACAAGCAGGAGCAAGAATTCGGTTGATTCAAGATGGTGATGTTGCGGCAGCTATTGAAACAGCGCTGCCTGACTCGGGCGTTGATCTGCTTATGGGAATCGGTGGCACTCCGGAGGGAGTAATCACCGCTGCGGCCATGATCTGCCTTGGCGGATCAATCCAAGGCCAGCTCCACCGTGATGGA
>JBIIRQ010000053.1:0-5922 GCA_044341445.1 Candidatus Planktophila sp. | reverse complement strand
TTCTTAATTACCGAGAGAGTTTTGTTTTAGCGATCGAGAGTTCCTGCGATAAAAGCTTCAGTCTTGTCATGAGCTTGCTCATCTGTGTATTGAACAGGTGGAGTCTTCATGAAGTAGGACGAAGGAGAGAGAAGTGCTCCACCGATCTTGCGATCAAGACCGATCTTGGCACAGCGAAGTGCGTCAATAATCACACCAGCTGAGTTAGGTGAATCCCACACTTCGAGCTTGTACTCAAGATTAAGAGGAACATCACCGAAAGCGCGACCTTCGAGGCGAACATAAGCCCACTTACGATCATCTAGCCATGGGATGTAATCAGAAGGTCCAATATGAACATTCTTCTCCCCCATATCATGATCAAGTTGAGAAGTAACTGAGTTGGTCTTGGAGATCTTCTTGGACTCTAGGCGATCGCGCTCGAGCATGTTTTTGAAGTCCATATTTCCACCAACGTTAAGTTGATAGGTGCGCTCCAAGAAGACGCCGCGATCCTGGAACAACTTGGCCATGATGCGGTGAGTGATTGTCGCACCAACCTGGCTCTTAATGTCGTCCCCAACAATCGGGAGACCTGCATCTTCAAATTTCTTAGCCCAGGCTGGATCTGAAGCGATAAAGACTGGAAGTGCGTTAACAAATGCGCAACCTGCATCGAGTGCGCACTGTGCGTAGAACTTCGCTGCTACCTCTGATCCAACAGGTAGATAACAGATAAGAACATCTACCTGCTCTTCCTTGAGTACAGCAACTACATCTACAGCAGCGGCTGTGGATTCTGTAATTGTTTCACGATAGTAGCGACCAAGACCATCATGAGTAACTCCACGGAGTACCTCAACGCCGGTCTTTGCTACATCGCTAAATTTAATGGTGTTATTTTCACTAGCCCAGATTGCATCTGCTAGATCTAGTCCAACTTTCTTTGCATCCACATCAAAGGCGGCAACAAATTTGACGTTGCTGATGTGATACGCGCCCACAGTTGCATGCATGAGACCTGGGATCTCTTGATCTGCAGCAGCATCCTTGTAGTAGGTGACGCCTTGCACTAATGAGTTGGCGCAGTTTCCTACTCCAACGATGGCAACACGAATGTCACCTTTTCCAGTTGTGATTTTCACTCTATTTCCTCTCGGTTTTGATCATGTCTTCTAGCCAAGCGATCTCGCGCAGAGCCGATTCCAGTGAGTGGCGACGCCACTCCTCTAGATATTTATCGATACCAGCTGGCGAGCGCTCAAGTTCTCCTCGGAGCATCTCGGCCTTCTCTTGCAGGCGTCGGTGGCGCCCCTCGAGAATTCTTATTCTGTTCTTACTTGATGTCGGACTAAAGAAAGCAAAGCGAATTTCAAAGGCATCGTCTTCCCATGCCTGCGCATTCACACTCTCTGCCAACTCTAAAAATCTCTCTGTTCCGCTCTCTGTAATTGAGTAGACGATCCGTGAGCGGCGCGAACTTTGATCGAGGTCGCATTCCTGAATGAGTCCTGCCTCTAGCATCCGACGCAGTTGTGGGTAGAGGACTGAAAAGGAGAGAGCGCGAAAGGGTCCAAAGATTGTGCTCATGCGCTTGCGGAGCTCGTAGCCGTGCAAGGGTCCTTGAGACAGGAGCCCGAGAAGGGCGAGTTCGAGGGAATCGGCGCGAGAGCGCATCTCAACCCCCTTCTCTACTCGTTGAGCCACCGATCTATATATCGTGGCCGCTATATATCGATTCGATATATCTGGCGCTATTCAACATGAGATACCCCCCAATCGCAACTCACACCCCCGGCGACTCGCCGTTAGGGTACCCATGAGTTAGCTCGACATAAGTTCTACGCTCTTGCAGGGCCATCCTGGCCTGCTCTGCCACCTAGGGCGGTAATCGAGGAAGGAAATCTGTATGTCACTTTTTACCTGGAAACTCCATGGTGATGGTTCATCTGTTAAATCTGGAGAAGTTGTAGCACCGGACGAGCGTCTGAGCTGGCCCTTTACTATCGGGCTTGGCTTCCAACATATCGCTGCGATGTTTGGAGCCACATTCCTTGTCCCTATCCTTACCGGCTTTCCCGCAACAACGACGCTCTTCTTCTCCGGCGTAGGAACACTCCTCTTCCTGATCATCACTCAAAACAAAGTTCCGAGCTACCTCGGTTCATCTTTTGCCTTCCTAGGGCCAATCTCTGCTGCAATGGGCGCAGAAGGTGGCGGAATGGCTGGCGCACTCGGTGGAATTGTCTTCACGGGTGTACTACTTATTCTTGTAGGCCTTGTCGTTCGTGTTGCAGGTATTGGCTGGATCAATACCTTGATGCCACCAATTGTTACTGGTGCAATCGTCATGTTAATCGGACTCAACCTTGCTCCTGCTGCCAAGAATAATTTCCAAGGTCTAGTTAATGGAAAGATTGTTGATCCAAATGCGACGATGATCGGAATTATCACTCTCATATCCATTGGTGTTCTTACCGCCTTCTCGCGCGGAATGATTGGTCGAATGAGTATTTTCCTTGGCCTTGCAATTGGTTATCTCACCTCACTTGCACTCGGCCAAATTAACACTGATGGAATCAAGGCTGCGAAGTGGGTAGCGTTACCAACTTTTGAAACTCCGACTTTTAAATTTAGCATCATGATTCTCTTCCTTCCTGTCGTTCTAGTTCTCATCGCTGAGAACGTCGGACACGTGAAGTCTGTTGCTGCAATGACTGGTAAGAGTCTTGATGACCAGATGGGTAATGCCTTGATGGCAGATGGGGTCGCAACCACTCTTGCAGGCGCGGGTGGAGGTTCTGGAACGACGACGTATGCAGAAAATATTGGCGTCATGGCATCAAGTCGTGTTTATTCAACCGCTGCATACTGGGTTGCTGGTATCGGAGCAATTCTTCTTTCACTATCGCCAAAATTTGGTGCAGTCCTTGCAGCTACTCCAATGGGAGCACTCGGTGGAGCAGGAACAGCTCTCTTTGGAATGATTGGCATCCTTGGTGCTCGAATCTGGGTTGATAGCCGCTCAGACTTCTCGAATCCAATCAATCTACTTGTGGTTGCATCTGCGATCATCATCGGTATCGCCGATTACTCATGGACTAAGGGTGACTACACCTTCACAGGTATAGTCAATGGAACTCTTGTTGCCATAATTGGATATCACGTGCTTCACGCCATTGCTAAGGCTCGAGGGAAGTAACCCTCACTGAAGTAAATAAGGCCCCGGAATTCATCCGGGGCCTTATTTTTTTAAATTTTCGCTGTGATTAACAGAGTTCGCGCATTTCAGCCCGGCCCCCGTGATTTAATCGTCAGATGAGTCCATCTGCCATCAAGCGCCCCGAGAAGCCAGCACGAGAGACGATCGCTCCCTCTGACCTCACCTTCGGGCTCTCTACCTGTAAGCGCTGCATCTGGATTAAATACTGGTTCAAGGTGACCATGCCTGGGCAATTCCCTTTGGTGAAGCCCTTAGCTGATGCGCAGGAGGAACATTTCCGCCGTGCTTCCATGCAAGATCTCGATCCGAATTTAGCGCTAGGCGTTGTCAAGCAATGGGGACAGTGGGTCAAGTCCGCTCCGCTGGTAATTGCCGGGCGTGAGACCGCGTGGAAAATTCTTGGCATCTATGACCTATTGGCCCATTACGAAGATGGCTCTGTCGGCATCATTGATTGCAAGGTCTCAGATTCAGATCGAGATAACAGCGCCTTCTATGCACCGCAATTAGAGGCCTATGCCCACGCGCTAGAAAATCCTGATCGTGGCAAACCCTTCCCCGTCTCTTCCATGGGACTGCTCGTGTGGAGACTCAACGGAGTGACACCAACTGCAGATGGCTCATTTGGATTCGGCGTCACGCAGCACTATCTGCCGGTCGAAAGGGATAGTCAAAAATTTAACGAACTCCTGAAAGAGCTCATTGATGTGATCGAAGGAGATTTCCCAGATGCCGGCCCTGAGTGCCCCACCTGTAACTACCTAGTACAGAGGGCAGAGATCCAATCACTCTGATTCTTCTGAATCGCCCTTGCTCGGCTCGGCTCCTGGCTTCTTTGCCTTGACTGCATATTCATCAACATACTCTTGCCCAGATAGTTCTTGCAGGCGAGCCATAATTTTATCGGTGACTTCTCGCAGAAGGGCCAGGTCCGTTGAATCACCATCAAAGTACATCGCCTCACCAAATGTCATTCCCACCCGCTTCACATTAGGAATCACTTGTCCTGAAGGCTGAATTTTCTCAGTATTAAACATCGCAACCGGAATAATTGGTGCACCAGATTCGATTGCAAGACGGGCAATACCGGTTCGCCCTTTATAGAGACGACCATCTGGTGAACGAGTACCTTCTGGATAAATTCCAAGACACTTTCCTTCAGATAAGACTTGTAGTCCTGTAATCAGTGCCGCTTCACTGCGCCGCCCACCTGAGCGATCAACTGGAACTTGTCCTAGGGCTATAAAGGTGAGCTTCTTGATAAACCCCTTAGGGCCTGGGGATGTGAAGTACTCGCTCTTGGCTAAAAATGTCACCTTACGTGGAACCACAAGTGGCATAAAGATGGAGTCGCTAAAGGAGAGATGGTTTGAGGCAATAATCAATGGGCCAGAGCTAGGAACATTCCGCAGCCCTTTGACCTTGGGGCGAAAGAGAATCATGAGGAAGGGTGTGAGGAATGCGCGCAACGTGCCGTAGGGCAGATTGTTCATACTCATAATTTAACCCCTTTCTACTCAATCCGGTCAGTTTATGCGAATATAAAGCATGGTACCAACCTCAGATGATCCAAAACCAGAGAGAAATCCTGGTGAAGATGACCAAGATCTCACGGATGAGAAGTTTCACGCTCTCGTATCTGGGCTTTCACTTGATCAAAGTGCTCCAACCGATTATCTCGACATCCTTGCACGTGGTGAAGAAGTTGCGGGTTTTACTCCCCCGGAGCCAGAGAAAATTCAATTCTTCTCTTCTATCAAAGAAGGTATCAAAGCTTTTAAGAAGTGGAAAGATAACCCTAGAAAAGATAACACCGACCTCGATGATGATGGAGCGCAGATATGAGTAAAGAATTTAGATGGGGAATCCTTGCAAGTGGTGGCATCGCACAAGCATTTGCACGAGATCTTTCCTACTTTAATCATCACATCGTCGCAGCGGTCGGTTCTCGTTCGCAAGAGAGTGCCGATTCATTTGCCGCCGAATTTCCTGGCTGCACGGCATATGCAAGTTATGAAGAGCTGGTTGCAGATCCTACACTCGATGCTATCTATGTGGCATCGCCTCATCCGTATCATGTCAGCAACACACTTCTCGCACTCAATGCAGGAAAGCCAGTGTTATGCGAAAAACCATTAACGATCAATGCGGCAGAAGCGCGTCAGATGAAAGCGGCAGCAGAGGCTAACGATGTTGCACTGATGGAGGCAATGTGGGCACGCTTCTTGCCACATATGCATAAGGTGCGCGAGATTCTTGCCTCCGGAATTCTTGGTGATATTTGGGCGGTGGAAGCAGATCACGGACAACGACTTTCAGATCATGCCAACCCTCGACACTGGGAACCAGCGCTCGGTGGTGGCGCACTCCTTGATCTTGGTATTTATCCAATTTCATTTGCTCATATGGTGCTTGGGGCCCCGATGAAAATTACAGCGTCAGCAACTTTTACTGACAAAGGCGTTGATGCCAGCTCCACTGTGATCTTTGATTATAAGAGTGGAGCTCAGGCCATACTGACATCAAATATGATGGTCTCGACCCCGTGCCGTGCAACGATCTGCGGAACTCTTGGAAAAATTGAAATCGATCGCACCTTCTATAACCCTGCATCAATGCGCGTGATTATGCATGATGGAACCACTACTGAATATCCTAAAGATTACAAAGGACATGGCTTGCGCGATCAAGCACTTGAATTTGAAAGAGTGGTACGAAGT
>JBIIRQ010000051.1:0-5941 GCA_044341445.1 Candidatus Planktophila sp. | reverse complement strand
TCTTGTAAAAGCGCTGAGCGTGGCTGAAGAGACCCATGGTGATACTGGTCTAGGTCATGCAGTTCTTCCGCCGTCAACAGTCACTGCGGTAAAGGAGAATGCGGCGAATCTCATCATCGAGATTGTTAACGCTAATCCTGGTGAGATCACAATTCTATGCATTGGCCCGGTGACAAATCTGGCTCTGGCCTTACTCAAGCAGCCAAGCCTGCGCAAGAAAATCAAGAACGTTGTCTCTATGGCAGGCACGATTCATTATCCTGGAAATGCAACTCCATCATCTGAATACAACGTTTTCTGTGATCCCGAAAGCTTTGACATTCTTCTGCGCTCAGGGATTGACTTAAAGGTGCACGGACAGATATTGCAGAGTTTATCGATCGATCCACTGCGTTCTATATGGAGTTTCACGCCGAATATCAGGGAATACAAGGGTGTGCGATTAATGATCCACTCGCAGCAGCGATCTTGGTAAAACCAGAGCTAGTCACGTTCCGAGATTATTACCTTGATATTGAGTTACATGGCGAATTTACAACGGCGAAGATATCGGCCGATCACTTCAACGCAACCGGCAATCCACCCAATGCCAAGGTTGCAATGGAAGTTAATGTCGAAGCTTTTATGGATTTCTTTATCGAAAGGGTTAAATCGATATGAGCCAGATGCAGCACCATATTCACCTCAAAGAAGGTGATGTCGGTGAATATGTCCTCATGCCGGGAGATCCTGGTCGAGCAGAAGTGATCGCGCGACACTTTGATGATGCCAAGCACATTGCAACCAATCGTGAATACGTCACGTATACGGGTTACCTAGATGGAGTAAAGGTCTCAGTCACCTCAACAGGTATTGGATGTCCATCGTCAGCTATTGCCATGGAAGAGCTCGTGCGCGTAGGTGCAAAGACTTTTATTCGCGTGGGTACATCGGGTTCAATTCAGCCAGGGACCAAATCTGGCGAGTTAGCAATTGTCAGCGCTGCCATTCGCGATGAAGGAACATCACTGCACTACATGCCAGCAGATTTTCCAGCCGTTGCACATTACGAGGTTGTCCAAGCGCTTCGTAAAGCTGCTACCGATAAAGGTTTAGCTCATCGCGTGGGAATTTCTCAATCCAAGGATTCTTTCTACGGCGAAGTCGAACCCGAACATTCAGGAGTCACGCAACGTCTACTCGATCGTTGGAAGGCTTGGGAGATCGGCGGGGCAATCTGCTCTGAGATGGAGGCATCCACTCTCTTTGTCGTAGCCTCTATGTTGCGAGTACGTGCAGGTGGCATCATGGTGATGCATGGAGAAGGCGAACTTGGTTCACTCGAGCCATTGATTGAAACGGCAGTGTTAGCGTTGCGCGAGTTAATAAAGGGAGATCAGAATGCTTAACGATGAGAAGCAATATCACATTCAATTAAAGAAAGGTGATGTCGGAAAGTATGTCCTCTTGCCCGGTGACCCTGGACGCTGTGAACCGATCGCTGCCCTCTTTGATAACCCAGTACATGTTGCAACTAATCGCGAGTACAATACCTACACCGGATTTCTTGACGGGGTTAAGGTCTCTGTCACGTCAACCGGAATTGGCTGTCCATCAGCTGCAATCGCACTCGAAGAGTTAGTACGAGTAGGTGCCGATACATTTATTCGCGTAGGTACATCTGGCCATATTCAGCCAGATAGCGTCTCAGGTGAGCTAGCAATCATCTCTGCTGCAATTAGAGATGAAGGAACCTCAAAGCATTACATGCCGATCGAGTTTCCTGCTGTTGCTGATATCGACCTTGTCATGGCGATCAAGCGCGCTGCAGAGAAGAACAAGGCTCGTTACCGCATTGGAATCACACAATCAAAAGACTCTTTCTATGGACAACACGAGCCAGAGCGAATGGGCGTTGCCTCAGAACTGCTTAGTCGATGGAAAGCATGGGAGATTGGTGGTGCAATCTGTTCTGAGATGGAGGCATCAGCGCTCTTTGTTATTGCTTCAATGCTTAGAGTCCGGGCAGGTGGAGTCATGATGGTTCATGCAAAAGAGCCAATGCCGCCGCTAGATATTCTGCTCAATACATCCATTGACGCGCTTCGCGAAATTATCGCCTTCGATAAAGCACATGGTCGCGCTGTAGATTAAGCCTTTGCAGCTTTCTCAATAGCATCAAGCATCATCGACCAGAACTTATCGAAGTCGAGTTCTAGCGCAACATCCACATTCGCGGTAGATCCGCTGCGGTTGTAGATATCTACCACCGTTGCACCACGAGTAAATTTACCGTTGAGTTCGATCTCCACATTTGAACGACGAGTCTTTACAACTGAGCGATCAATTAAGAGCGCAATTGCGACAGGATCGTGCAACGGTGGATCTGGCATCTCAAAGACATCGTTGTAGGTCGAGGCAAAGAATTTAAGTAAGCCGATGACAGTCTTTGAAAGATCGGTTCCCATCGCCTCTAATGTGGCAAAGATAGGCTTAGTGACAAGCGCTTGGTGGGTCACATCAAGGCCACACATTGTCAGTGGAAGTCCCGATTTCATGACAACATCGGCCGCCTCTGGATCCATCCAAATATTGAATTCGGCATATGGTGTGCGGTTACCGCGTGAGGCGCTGCCACCCATAAAGACAATTTCAGCAACATTGCTACGAAGTTCTGGGTAGAGCTTAAGGAAGAGAGCAATATTTGTCAGCGGCCCTGTTGCAACGAGAGTGACTTTTTCAGGATGTTCGCGGACAACTTTTGCAATCAGATCAACGCCAGAAATCTTTTCAAGTTCAAATGCTGCTGCAGGAAGTGGCGCTCCATCAAGTGCGGTCTCTCCATGAATATCAGTTGCCGCTTCAATATATCCAAGAATTGCATTTCCAGCACCTTCGGCGACAGGAACGTTGATCTTTGCAAGAGCACAGATGGACAATGCGTTCTGTGTTACCTTAGCGATAATTCCGTTGCCAGAGACTGTCGTTATTGCCAAGAGATTAATTGCTGGGTTATGGGCGGCCAAAATCATGGCTAGTGCATCGTCATGGCCCGGATCGCAGTCAAGAACTATCGGAGTTTGCTTCATGAGGCTACTTTAATCATAAATGCCCTTCTCAGTAAGTGCCCCTCACGGTTAAGATAGAGCCATGGTAACTACGGCCGCTGCACTCACCGATGGCTCGCTGCCATCGATTAAAGGTTTCTTAAAGACCTTATCGCCAGTTGACCAAGTTGGTGCAGATGCACGAGCCGCGATGCTCGCAACACGTAGTATCAAAACTGCAAGTAAAAAATGGGCGATCGATATGGCAATTAGCATGATCGATTTAACAACTCTTGAAGGTGCTGATACTGACGGAAAAGTAAAAGCGATCTGTAATAAAGCGATTCGTCCAGATCCAACCGACCCGACAGTTCCTCACGTCGGTGCAATCTGTGTTTACAACGACATGGTTGCTACCGCACGCAAACATTTAGATGAGAGCGGCGGCGGTGACATTCCAGTTGCTGCAGTGTCGACAGCATTTCCTTCAGGGCGAGCATCCCTTGAAGTTAAAGAGCGCGATACAAAAGATGCCATCGCAGATGGAGCGACCGAGATCGATATGGTCATCGATCGAGGAGCATTTCTCTCGGGGGACCTGGAGAAGGTTTATAGTGAAATCGTTTACATTAAATCCTTATGCGGGGATAAGGCTCATTTGAAGGTCATTCTTGAGACCGGCGAACTCGTCACCTATGACAATGTTCGAAAGGCCAGCTTCTTGGCCATGGCTGCCGGAGCTGACTTCATCAAAACAAGTACCGGCAAAGTTGCACCTGCTGCAACTGCCCCAGTTGTACTCGTGATGCTGGAAGCGGTCCGTGATTTTTATGAAATGACAGGTGTGCGAATCGGTGTGAAGGCAGCCGGAGGAATTAGAACGACTAAGGATGCAATTAAACAATTGGTACTGGTGAAAGAGACGGTAGGAGATGAGTGGCTCAACCCAGGGCTATTTCGAATCGGTGCCAGCGCGCTGCTTAATGATTTGCTCATGCAAAGACAGAAACTCACCTCCGGCCATTACGGCGGATCAAATTACGTGACGTTGGATTAAGGAAACGACAATGACATTCGAATACTCCAGTGCTCCTGAATCAAAGGCGATCGTCACAATTGATCCTGTCTACAAACTCTTTATCGGCGGCAAGTTTGTTGCACCCAAGGCTGGCAAGACCTTTACAACTATAAATCCAGCGACAGAAGAAGTATTAGCGAAGATCGCCTATGCAGAAAAGAGCGATATCGATAAGGCAGTTAAGGCGGCACAGGATGGCCTTAAAGTCTGGTCGAAGATGGCGCCATCAGAGCGCGGGAAATATCTCTATCGCATTGCGCGGATTATGCAAGAGCGTGCACGTGAATTTGCTGTCCTTGAAACTATGGATAATGGAAAGCCAATCCGTGAAACTCGAGATATCGATATTCCACTTTCGGCTGCACACTTTTTCTATCACGCAGGTTGGGCAGATAAATTAGAGCATGCCGGTGTGGGTGAAAATCCAAAGCCTTACGGTGTAGTTGGACAAATTATTCCTTGGAACTTCCCACTTTTGATGCTCGCCTGGAAAGTTGCACCAGCACTTGCAACGGGAAATACCGTTGTCTTAAAGCCAGCAGAAACTACACCGCTCACCGCACTTCTCTTTGCTCAAGTCTGTCAACAGGCAGAACTTCCAGCAGGAGTTGTCAACATTGTTACCGGTGACGGCGCAACGGGTGCAGCACTTGTTAACCACCCAGGAATTAATAAGATCGCATTTACCGGCTCTACCGATGTCGGCAAGTTGATTGCCCGCTCAGTTGCCGGCACAGGTAAGGGACTTACCCTTGAACTTGGCGGCAAGGGTGCAAATATCGTCTTTGAAGATGCCCCCATCGATGAAACTGTCGAGGGAATTATCAATGGAATCTTCTTTAACCAAGGCCACGTCTGTTGCGCTGGTTCACGACTTCTTGTGCAAGAGAATATTCAAGAAGAGCTTCTCGAAAAACTCCAGCGCCGTATGTCCCAGATTCGCCTCGGCGATCCATTAGATAAGAACACCGATATCGGTGCGATTAACTCGCGCGAGCAGCTTGAGAAAATTACTGAACTCGCACTTTCGGGTGATACAGAAGGCGCCGAACGTTTCTCTGTTGCCTGCACAATCCCTGCTAAAGGTTTCTGGTACCCACCCACAATTTTCACTGGCGTCACGCAAGCGCACCGCATCGCACGTGAAGAAATCTTTGGTCCGGTGCTTTCTGTTATCTCATTTAGAACACCGCAAGAAGCGATCGAAAAAGCCAACAACACACCATATGGATTATCAGCCGGCGTGTGGACCGATAAGGGATCTCGTATTCTCTGGACTGCTAAGCACCTGAAGGCTGGAGTCATCTGGGCAAATACATTTAATAAATTTGATCCAGCCAGCCCGTTTGGTGGATATAAAGAATCTGGTTGGGGCCGTGAAGGTGGACGCCATGGACTTGCTGCATATTTGAAGGGAGCAAAGTAATGTCGAATTCTCGCATTGATGTGAAGAAGACCTACAAACTCTTTATCGGGGGAGCATTCCCACGTAGCGAATCAGGTCGCACATATGAAGTAAAAGATTCTAAAGGCAACTTCATCGCTAACCCGTCCCTAGCTTCACGTAAAGATCTCCGTGATGCTGTTGTCGCGGCGCGTAACGCTCATGCTGGATGGTCAGGTGCAACAGCATTTAATCGTGGACAGATCTTGTATCGAATTGCAGAGATGATGGAAGGTCGCACAGCGCAATTTGTAGATGAAATTGTTGCACTCGAAGGCCTCACTCCATCAGCTGCTAAGAAGCAGGTCGAAGAAGCGATCGATCTCTGGGTCTGGTACTCAGGGTGGTGTGACAAGATCGGTTCGATTTACGGCTCAACCAATGCTGTTTCAG
>JBIIRQ010000050.1:0-5962 GCA_044341445.1 Candidatus Planktophila sp. | reverse complement strand
TGCGTTGTAGTTCTGATGTTGTGTTGGATCAAATCCTGCTGGGCTGTCCTTGAGAGACATTCCCATTGAGACAAGCTTTGCCTTGACCTCATCGATGGACTTTGAACCAAAATTGCGGATGTCGAGTAGGTCAGCCTCTGAACGGTTAACCAACTCTCCTACTGTGTGAATGCCTTCGCGCTTCAAGCAGTTGTATGAACGAACTGTGAGATCAAGATCTTCGATTGGAAGAGCAAGATCTGCTGCAAGAGCTGCATCCATAACAGATGGCCCCATCTCGATACCTTCAGCATCGAGGTTAAGTTCGCGTGCAAGACCGAAGAGCTCAACGAGTGTGCGACCAGCTGATGCGACAGCATCGCGTGGCTTCATTGAAGGCTTTGTCTCAACGTCAACAACGAGACGATCGAAGTCTGTGCGCTGCTCGACGCGAGTTGCTTCAACCTTGTATGTCACCTTAAGTACTGGTGAATAGATTGAGTCAACTGGGATGCGTCCGATTTCAGCTCCAGCTTGCTTGTTCTGAACAGCGGTGACATAGCCACGGCCGCGCTCGACAGTAAGTTCGATCTCAAGGCTTGCCTTGTCGTTCAAGGTTGCAATGTGAAGTGTTGGGTTATGTACCTCAACGCCTGCAGGGACTGCAATGTCGGCACCTGTAACAGCGCCAGCACCTGACTTACGAATATAGACAACGCTTGGCTCATCGTTATCACTTGAAAGAACTAAGTTCTTGATGTTCAAAACGATATCTGTGAGGTCTTCCTTGACGCCTTCAAGAGTGGTGAACTCGTGGAGGGCACCGGCTACGCGAATGCTTGTCACTGCTGCACCTGGAATAGATGAAAGCAATGTACGACGCATTGAGTTACCGAGTGTGTATCCAAAACCTGGCTCAAGCGGTTCAATGATGAAACGTGAGCGGTTCTCTGAGATTACTTCTTCACTGAGGGTGGGACGTTGTGCAATTAGCACTGCTGCTCCTCTTTCTTCTCGCGGAAATCCACTATTTGATTTCCTAGATTGGGGTCTTTAAAAATTACTTGCTGTAAAGCTCAACGATGAGTTGTTCTTGAACTTGAGTATCGATCACTGCACGAGCTGGAAGACCGTGGATGATGATTCTCATCTTCGATCCAACAACCTCCATCCATGCTGGAACTGACTTCTCACCGAGTTCAGCACTTGCAACGATGAATGGTGTGAGATCAAGTGACTTTGGAAGAACATCAATGATGTCCATCGCAGAGACACGGAATGAAGGAATGTTTACCTTCTTACCGTTGACCAAGAAGTGACCGTGGCGAACCAACTGGCGCGCCATGTCACGGCTCTTTGCAAAACCTGCACGGAATACGACGTTATCAAGACGTGTCTCAAGAAGGACAAGTAGGTTCTCACCAGTCTTACCCTGCTTGCGGTTAGCCTCTTCGTAGTAACCACGGAACTGCTTTTCGAGAACTCCGTAGATACGTGCGCACTTCTGCTTCTCACGCATCTGCAATAGGTACTCAGATTCCTTTGAACGTCCACGACCATGCTGTCCTGGTGGATATGGACGTGATTCGATCGGACACTTTGGTCCATCGCACTTTGAGCCCTTAAGGAAGAGCTTTACTTTTTCGCGACGGCAACGCTTGCAGTCTGCTCCGGTATAACGAGCCATTTATTCTCTTCCTTCCTTAAACTCGACGTGGTTTCGGTGGGCGGCAGCCATTGTGTGGAGCTGGAGTGACATCAGAGATGGCTCCAACTTCTAGGCCTGCTGCTTGCAATGAACGGATTGCAGTTTCGCGTCCGGAACCTGGTCCCTTTACGAAAACATCTACCTTCTTAAGGCCATGCTCCTGCGCGCGACGAGCTGCTGCTTCTGCTGCAAGCTGTGCTGCGAATGGAGTTGACTTACGTGAGCCCTTGAAACCGACCTGGCCAGAAGATGACCAAGAGATAACAGCGCCTGATGGGTCTGTGATTGAGATGATGGTGTTGTTAAAGGTTGACTTGATAAAAGCCTTACCAACAGCAACGTTCTTCTTCTCTTTCTTACGAATCTTTACCTTGCCCTTTGTTGCGGCAGCGGTCTTTGTCTTAGGAGCGGCCATTACTTAGTCACCTTCTTCTTACCTGCAATTGCTTTACGAGGACCCTTACGCGTACGTGCGTTGGTATGTGTGCGCTGACCACGTACAGGAAGTCCCTTACGGTGACGAATACCTTGGTAGCTCTGAATTTCAACTTTACGACGAATGTCGCCAGCGATTTCGCGGCGTAGATCGCCCTCAATCTTGTAATTGGCTTCGATGTATTCACGAAGCTGTGCGAGTTCTGCTTCTTGCAGATCCTTTACGCGAGTATCTGGGCTAATGCCAGTTGCTGCGAGTACTTCATGGGAACGGGTAAGACCCATTCCGAAGATATAGGTAAGTGCAATCTCAACGCGCTTTTCGCGTGGGAGATCGACACCGACAAGACGTGCCATTTTTTCAACCGATCTGTATCCGGAGGTCCTCCGCAATGTTTCTCAACAGTTGTTGAGTCTCAGCCTGCCGGTCCGAGAGTCTTAAGTAATTACTTACTTAAGTCGCATCACGCGTACTTGTACTACTTATCCCTGACGTTGCTTGTGACGAAGGTTTTCGCAAATGACCATGACGCGACCCTTGCGGCGAATGACTTTGCACTTATCGCAAATCTTCTTCACGCTTGGATTAACCTTCATAGTCGTGCTCCCTCTGTTACTTGTAACGATAGATAATTCGACCTCGTGTGAGGTCATATGGACTGAGTTCTACGATCACACGATCACCAGGAAGAATACGAATGTAGTTCTTTCGCATCTTTCCACTGATGTGTGCCAAGATCTTGTGCCCATTTGTTAGTTCAACGCGAAACATTGCGTTAGGTAAAGCTTCAGCTACAACGCCTTCAATTTCGATGGCGCCATCTTTGCTAGCCAAAAATTTACCTTCTTCTCTGTTATCTCATAAAACGAACATGGTTGGTCAAGCCCTAAATCCTGTGGATTTACTTCTTGACCGAAGGGTGATTCTAAAGGTAGGAGCCTCATAAAGGGAAATCGGCCCCTTTTACTCCTGATCTCCCCCTAAACCTCGCTTTTCCCCTCTCGACACGAGCTCTGGCTCAGGATTCAACCTCAGCCATCGCCAGGAGAGCTCACGCCAGTAAGTCTGAGACTTCGATACCTAGGGTGGCTAACTTTGCTCGGCCACCATCAATGGCGGTGAGCACAAATGGTTTGCCATCTGGCAGGAGAACAAATGAGTTCTCAAAGTGCGCGCCACGACTCTTGTCATTAGAGACAACGGTCCAATCATCGCTGAGAACATGTGTCTTTGCAGTGCCGCGAGTAATCATCGGCTCTATGGCAAGTGCCATACCGGCGACGAGCTCAGGGCCATTACCGGGTTTTCCAAAATTTAATACATGTGGCTCTTGATGCATCTCCGTGCCAATTCCGTGGCCACCGTATTCGGCCAAGATGCCGTATTTACCTTGTGAATCAATATAACTGCCAATCGCATGGCTGATATCGGTAAGACGTCCGCCAAGTTTTGCAGCTGCAAAACCACGCCACATAGATTCTTCACAGACATCCATCATCTTCTGATCTTCTGGGTCAACGCTTCCAACACCGTATGAGAAAGCGGCATCTCCATGCCAACCCTCAATGATTGCACCACAATCAATAGAGACAACATCTCCATCTTCGATTATGCGATCACCCGGAATCCCGTGAACGATCTCATCATTTACTGAGATGCAGATTGTTGCTGGATATCCGTGATAGCCAAGGAAGTTTGATGTACCTCCCCCGCGCTTGATGTTGGCTGCAGCTATCGCATCCAGTGCATCAGTCCGCATTCCAACTTTGATCGATTGGCGCAGAAGATCCAGCGTTTGACCGACAAGGAGACCTGCTCGCCTCATCACTAGTAACTCATCGAGAGTTTTAATCTGAATCGCCATGAAAATCCTATTGAACGCGACTCAGCGCATCGATAGCGCGCTGAGTTATTTCAGAAACTTCACCTAAGGCGCTTACCGTAATCAGCAAACCTTCGGTGCGATAAAAATTGATGATCGGTGCGGTCTGCTCTTCATAGACTGATAAACGACGAGCAATCACTTCTGGCTTGTCATCTTCACGCTGATAAAGCTCGCCACCATCTGCCGGACATGAAGTTGATCCCGCATCCGTTGACTTACCGCATTGGCGGCATGTTAAACGCGATGAAAGTCGAGCAATGATTTCTTCCGATGGGATCGAAAACTCAAGGACTGCGCTGAGTGAACTCGCTTTTTCAGCCATCATGGCTCGCAGAACTTCTGCCTGTGCGACATTGCGTGGCCATCCATCGAGTAAAAATCCTGCGCGAGCATCATCTTCTTCAAGGCGGCCGCGAACCATTGCATTGGTTATTGCATCGCTCACAAGTTCGCCGCGATCGACAAATGCTTTTGCTTCAAGACCGAGCGGTGTTCCCGCCTTCATATTTGCTCGGAAGATATCTCCAGTAGAGATATGGGGAATTGAGTAATGTGCCGAGAGAAAAGCTGCTTGTGTTCCCTTGCCAGCACCTGGTGGTCCAACCAGGACTAATCTCATTAGCGCAAGAATCCCTCATAGGAGCGTTGCTGCAATTGGCTTTCAATCTGCTTGGCGGTATCAAGACCAACACCGACAACGATCAGAATCGCAGTTCCACCGAATGGGAAGTTCTGGGAAGCTCCGAAGAGAACGAGTGCGATGATCGGAATAATCGCAACGAGTGCAAGATAGAGCGATCCTGGCGCAATAATGCGTGAGAGTACATACTGCAAATACTCTGAGGTTGGACGTCCGGCACGAATACCCGGAATAAATCCACCGTACTTCTTCATATTGTCTGCAACTTCATCAGGGTTAAATGTGATTGCTACATAGAAATATGTAAAGAAGATAATCATTCCCGCATAGAGCGTGATGTAGTAAATGTTATCTCCGTTAACCAGATTACGCTGAATCCAGACAGCCCAGGCAGAGGTACTTCCGGTGAAGTTGACGATCAGCGATGGGATGTAGAGAAGTGAAGATGCAAAGATGACTGGGATAACGCCAGCTTGGTTAACCTTAATTGGAATGTAGGTTGAGGTTCCGCCATATGCCTGGCGACCAACCATACGCTTGGCATACTGCACTGGAATACGACGTTGCGCTTGCTCAACGAAGACAACTGCTGCAACGACAACAATTCCAATAAGAAGGACGAAGATAAAGGTTGCTAGGCCGCGATCGATTCTGATGCTCCAGAGCTGTGATGGGAAGCTTGCTGCAATCGATGTAAAGATCAAGATTGACATACCGTTACCGACGCCACGATCTGTGATCAATTCACCAAGCCACATGATTACAGAAGTTCCTGCTGTCATCACGATGATCATTGTGATGATGCGCTCCCATGAATCAACAGGGATAATTGGAAGATCACACCCTGCGATAAGGCGACCTGGTGTACGAGCAACTGCGATCAAACCTGTTGATTGCAAAACTGCAAGACCGATCGTCAAATATCGCGTGTATTGAGTGAGCTTGGCAGTTCCTGACTGTCCCTCTTTCTTAAGAGTTTCAAAGCGAGGAATAACAACGGTAAGAAGTTGAACAATGATCGATGCGGTGATGTAAGGCATGATTCCAAGTGCAAAGACAGAGAGCTGAATAAGCGCTCCACCACTGAACAAGTTGATCAAGCCAAAGAGCCCGCCCTGATCTGCTCCAGCAAGACATTGCTGAACGTTGGTGTATGAAACACCAGGCGTTGGTACTACTGAACCAAAGCGGAAGAGCGCCATGATCGAGAGAGTGAAGAAGATTTTCTTGCGCAACTCTGGAGTCTTAAAAGCCATACCAAATGCGGAAAGCATCAATTTTCTCCCTCTATCGATTCAAGCGTCTTTAATTCGA
>JBIIRQ010000049.1:0-6001 GCA_044341445.1 Candidatus Planktophila sp. | reverse complement strand
AAATCCACTCGAGGAGGCGATAATCGCTCCGAGAGCAACGATGACACCGATTGTGATATTCAGGGGTTTGCGCAGTTGATTCATGCGCCTAAACTATCGCAACCTCTCGGTCTCTTCGAACTGAGCGCCGCAACAGCCTCATCAAGAGTTCCCACCGCAGCCACTGTGATGCCCTCGGGTATAGAAGAAAGTTCTGCACAATTCTCCTTAGGGGCTAGAAACAGGTCTACACCAGCCCTTTTAGCAGCTACCAGCTTTTCCTCGATGCCACCGATAGCGCCGATCTTCCCGTCTTTTGCAATCGTTCCAGTTCCTGCCACAGAGCGACCGTTAAGCAGATTCTCCTTAGTGAGTAACTCAATCACTGCCAAGGTAAAGATCATCCCTCCGCTGGGTCCACCTGTGTTTTTAACATCAATCAAGATATCTTCTGTCTTTATTTTTTCATACCCACCACTGGGGTAATTTCGAATGAGATAGTCCAGCGCCACTGTTCGCGCAAAATCTTGTGAACCTTTCATCTCTGCCTTTGACTGTTTCTCTTCTTTTTCATAGGTGGTTCCTGGCGGATAAATCACACTGCTGGGAAGGAGTACCTGATCTGTTCGCACCCAGCGATAAATACCTTCAACTCCCGAAAGATATGAACCTGGTGATGTGACACGAATAGTGAGAAGATAGAACTGTCCATCAGTGGGATATCCCTTTGCATCGCCTTTGGAATCAACCTTTACGATTTCAGGAAAAATTCCTTGCGGTATTCCTGGTGTAATTCCCACATACTGCAGTGGCGAGAGAAAAGCTGCGATAAAAAAGGTATAGATGAGTGCAGTAGATAGCCGCGGCAATCGCGGAAATATCAAGGAGGGAATTATTTTCCTTCTCCTCGTTGCGGATGATCTTTTCTCTCTTTGCCATTATTGGCATTTTCGCCGTCATCAACAGTAACAACTTGTGCTTGGCTAAAAGCCCCTTGAAATCGCTGAAACTGATCGACTGAGCGTGAAGTCTTGGTCTCATAACGATCTTTAAACTGTGTCACCCAGAGCACATATCCCAACGCTCCAATGAGCGCTCCGGCAGGGATGACCCACCAGATTAGGGCTAAAAATGCATTGGACATACGTCATAGCCTAGTCGCAAAATCACCTACTGCACCTCGACGTAAACGAAGAGACAAAAAGTATCGGCAACGGGGAAGAAATTCTGCTTCCGATGTGTTCTACTTAAATAGCTGGGAAGAATAGTTCACAGGCGAGTAGCTCTCTGAAGAAAGGTCGGGTAGAAAGAATGTCTCCCTTTGGTTTTACTCCGCCCGGTGATGGTTCAGATGATGGAAGCTACGATGGCTCTGCCGACAATAACGGCCCGGAAGATTTCAATGAAATGCTTCAAGCTATCCAGAAGCAGATGCGCGAACAATTTGAAAAATTAGGAATTCCCGTTGAGGGCATGGATAACATGCAAGGAATGACGCCAGAAAATCTTTCGGCTCTTTTCTCCGGTTTGGCTGGAGTAGGAGGACTTGCGGGATTTGGTCCAGCAGGGAGCAACCCAGCCGATCCACTTCCAATAAATACGGTGCGCGAGACGGCGAAGAAATTCATCACAACCAAGGGCGTTGCACCATTGAGTACCCGTGATCAAAGCGTTGTTGCAAGTGCATATGAAATTTCTGAAGTCTGGCTCAATGAAGCGACATCGTTTCCTTCAGTACTTTCGCCAACAGCTGCGTCCGCTGTAAATCGCTCGGATTGGGTCGACCTTACGATCCCTGGATGGCATAGCGACATAGCCCCCCTTGCCCAAGGGCTACTTGAGGCGATGGCTGATCTTTTGGCGCAGGCAACACAAGAACAAGGAGCCGAGGCGCCGATTCCCCTGGAAGCAATTGGCGGATTACTGCGCGGATTTATCGCTGCGATGGTGGCTACACAGTTAGGTCAATCGATTGGCACGTTAGCGTCAACAGTTACTGGTGCACACGATGCGGGCTTACCGATTCTTGATCCGCCGCGACCAGTGCTAATCCCTGAAAATATCGCTGCCTGGTCTGCCGATTTAGAGATTCCGCAATCAGAGATCTATCTCTTTCACGCACTTCGCGAAAGCGCCGTTGCTCGCCTCTTTGCGCATAACCCATGGCTAGTTTCGTATATACAGAGCACTATTACTGAATATGGGCGGGGTATTCGCATTGATCTTGATGCGATTCAACGCCAAGCCGAAGAGGCGATGAGTGGCTTTGATCCATCGCAACCGATTGAAGGACAGGTAAATCTCTCGATTGAATTAAACAATGGAATCTTCTCCCCCGAAGAATCACCACAACAGAAAGCCGCGCTTGAAAAACTAGAGACAGTTTTCGCCCTCATTGATGGCTGGACAGATGATGTCGTTGTTACAGCTGCGGGAGATCGCATGCCAAATATCGAAGCGTTGCGCGAAACACAACGTCGTCGTCGCGCAGCATCTACTCCCGCGCAGCAACTCTTTGCAACGTTATTAGGACTTGAAGTCTCGCCCCGACTCACTCGTGAGGCGAGCGCATTCTGGAGAACTATTCGGCAAGAGGGTCAGATTAAAAGTCGCGATGCACTCTGGGCTGGAATCCTTCCGAGCGCAGATGATTTGAAGAACCCATCTGCATTTATCGCTTCCACTACTGTGCCAGATGACCTCTCCGGACTTTTGTAAACCGTCTGGACTTTTGTAGAAAAGCGAAGTCCCCGGCCGCACATTCCAATATCTGCCTTCCCCTTGCAGATATAGAACGGTTATCCGAGGACTTCGTATGCAAAAACTACGACGATCGAAGCAACAAATCAAATGCTCCACGCATTGACATATAAGAGTTTTTTTACTATGTACAGATATATGAATAGCGCTTTAACCTCAACACGTACTTGAGGTTCTGCCACTTCATCCACCTCTTCGACCTACATGGGCAGTACTTTTGGAATATGGAAAGTGGCGCTGACCGCAATCTGGCTGACCAAAACCAGAGTGGTCATCTAGAGAGCGATGATGCAACCCTGCCTGGAATTGGTGAGGGTGAGATTATTGTGATTAGGTCGAAAAGACGTAAGCGAAATCTCTCCGCCTATCGACAGGGCGGACGAATCGTGATCTCGATCCCTGCGAGTATGAGTAAAGCTGATGAGCGCGCGATGGTCCCTGAGATGATCGCCAAGATCCGCAGTCAAGAGGCGGCCCGCACCCCCAGTGAGAGCGCGCTAGCTGATCGCATCGATAGCCTGCTGCGCGAGCATGCCCCCGAGATCACAGAACGCCCGCTGAGTGTGAGCTGGAGGGCGATGCGAGAGCGTTGGGGCTCATGTACGAGCGTAGATCGCACGATTCGCATCTCAGATCGCCTGCAATTAGCCCCTGAATACGCCCTGGATTACGTTCTCTTCCACGAGGCGATCCACCTCGCCCATAGCGATCACGGCGAGGAGTTCACCGCCATTTTGGCCCGATTCCCCGATGGTGAGCTCGCTAGCGCCTATCTCGACGGGTATGAGGCGGCTGAACGCGCCTTGGCCGCCCCCGTTGAGCTCAAGAAACTGGGATAAAACTTCCCCAATTGAGCCCACTTTGAGCGTGAGCGGGAGTATCGTCAAGCCTGAACGAGTGCGCTCCTAGCGCATACGTCGATAGGAGGCTAGAAAATGGCAGAGACAAATGAGGCTTACAAGGGTGATGCCTACTGTGTGAAGTGCAAAGCGAAGCGTGACTTCGAAGGCATGGTTCACATTTCGGATTCAGGTCGCCGCATGGCAAAGGGTAAGTGCCCTGTATGCGGAACAACGGTCAACCGAATTCTCGGTAAAGCACAGTAATCCGAAAAAGCTCGGCAATCCCGCACCATAACTACTAGCCATAGTCAGGCTTCGTTCAGCTGGAATTGGTGAGTAAAGGATTTACAGGTTCACCCCGTATAGGCCAACGCTTATACGGGGTGAATTCTTTTCTCAGCTACCAGTGACGCCAGGTGCGCCTCGGTGCGAAGGTGTGGAAGCGCTCGCAGGTAGGCGCTGGCGAAAGTGGAACTCTTCCCGGCATGAGAATCCATACTGATCAAGACAGTGCAGAAATTAGCACTGCAGAACTAAGCACGTCAGCCCAGAACCACCTTCGCCTCAAAGAAGGAATCAATATCTATCGGACCCCCATCGGTCTGCGCTGCGGCACTGCGCGAAGTTCATTCGCTCTCGCCGAGAACGGTTGCGTGCGCGCTCTGGAAATGCTCAGTAGCCAGATCGAAGTTGGAATTGATATCGCCGTCGAATGTGGAATCACACGTGAAGAGTTAAGTGAACTTCTCTGGAACCTTGAGGAGCATGAATTTCTAGAAACGTCGCCATCAGTCTTAGCAATCACCACTCGCTATCACTCTGTTGCTAAACATCAACGGCGTGACATATTGCCCGACGCGGCATTCTCACAGTTACAGAGAAGAGTTGCACCTGAGTTAGCACATGCTCGCTTACTACCTGGTGTGCACGACTCTGGAGTTTCAATTATTAATGCGCGCCAAAATGTGAGAGTTGAAATTTATGGCAGCGATCGAATTGCAACTTTGCTCTATGGAATTTTGCTATCAAGTGGAGTGACCTACACCCACTTTGCCTTAGGTACACGATCAGCTACCCCGGCTGTGATCGATACCGATCTCAGCGCAGGATTTATTAGAGCTACAGATGTCGGCCATGGATTTAAACAGCGGATGGAAATTCTCGGAAAAGAACTCTCGCTCTTTCCAATAGAAAGCCATGAAAATGCACAAGAAATTGATGAGACGGAGCCCGAGAGATTTATAAAAATACATACAGGCCAATTAGATCCTCAACTTCTGGCACAGTGGATGGCATCAGGTCATGAGCATCTCATTGTTTCACCGCTTGATGGTGGCCACTTAGTCTTGGGTCCAATTGTTGAGCCAGGTAAAACTCCATGCACGCGATGTCGAGATATCACTATGGCGCAGGCGCTCGGTGGCGTAAGTGCCGTTGCAGATAAAATCTCTCTCAGTGCACAGGCGCAAATCCAACAACCGCCAGTATTTGCCGCGCACTACCTGGCAGGTGTGATCGCCTCATTTATTCTCGCCCATATTGATCAAGGAAGCAGTCAGTTAACCGGGGGCTACATGGCAGTTGATACTCTAAATCTCAGCCAGAGTTCACTCATCACACTCGGCCGTAATCCTGAATGCGGCTGCCACTGGTTGTGATCTTGCCCATCTCGCACGATTTTTCCGACTTTCATTTGGCGCAAAGGTGAGATCAAAGAGAAGATATGGCCGTGGCGAAGAAACCTGCAGATATAAAGATTCCGAGTACGACAAGTGCTCGTTCTGCTCGCATGGTAAAAATTCCTGTGGGGATTGCAGGTCGTAGCGTTCTGGGAATCGGAAAACAACTTGTTGGTCAATCATCGTCGGTGGTTCTTGCAGATATTCAAGAGAAAACTGCAGAGCAACTTTTTAAAGTTCTAGGCGAACTTAAAGGCGGTGCGATGAAGTTTGGCCAAGCGCTCAGTGTTTTTGAAGCTGCCCTTCCTGAAGAATTTGCCAAGCCCTACCGTGAAACGCTGACGAAGTTACAAGAGTCAGCGCCTCCACTTCCAGCCAAGGTAGTCCATAAAGTATTGGCAAAAGAACTTGGAGAGAATTGGCGAGATCTCTTTATCTCTTTTGAAGATAAGGCAACCGCATCAGCTTCAATCGGCCAAGTTCATCGCGCCGTATGGAGTGATGGAACACAGGTTGCGGTAAAGATTCAATACCCCGGAGCAGCCGATGCGCTGGTCAGTGATCTCAACCAGATCCAACGTTTTTCAAAGATCTTCGGCCTTGTTCTTCCAGGTATTGATATGAAACCACTTATGGAAGAACTTCGTGCGCGCATCATTGAAGAAGTTGATTACTTGTATGAAGCCGAAGCACAGCGCGCATGTTATGCCGCATATGAAAATGATCCCGATATCGCGATCC
>JBIIRQ010000048.1:0-6010 GCA_044341445.1 Candidatus Planktophila sp. | reverse complement strand
CGCTACGGTGCCAGCTGCGCCACCATCGTGGTTATCAAAGAAATTAATGGAATTACAGACTCCGACGATCCAGATTATTGAGATTGCATAGTTCAAAAAGGTATTACCGAAGGCTATACCCATGGTGTCGGTGAGAGTCAAAATAACAGCGACAATCACACCTGTCAGAGTCTGTGCAATCAGGCGCGGCCACGGTTGCAAACCTTTCAGATCATCAATAAGTCCCATGATTGAGATGGCAATCGCTGGAACTAAAACAAAACTTGCCAGGCGAAAATTCTCCATGGTGAAATCTTCTGCCAATAGCGCGGCGTAGGAAGCACCGACAATACCGATTGCAATTGCAACACCACCCAGATACGGAACTGGCTCTTTCTGTAATTTACGTTCTAGAGTTGGGGCATCGACTGCTCCGACAGAGATCGCAATCTTGCGCATGATTGGTGTGAGTATGCCAACCAAGACCAGCGTGAGCGCGCCAAGTAAAAGGTATCTACCAAAAGAGATGTCATTCATTTGAAATCAGTTGCCTATTGAGCCTTAAAGTAATTTGCGCGTAAATCATCAACTTCTGATTTGCGATAGCGACGATGTCCGCCGAGAGTTCTAATCGATGTCAGTTTTCCAGCTTTGGCCCAACGTGTAACGGTTTTGGGATCAACTCCAAAGAGATCTGCCACTTCGCGGGGAGTAAGAAGAACTTCCGCATCTGGCAGACGGCTCATACTTTCTCCTCTAATAAAAAATTCTAACGATGGGGCAGATGTGTCCGTTTTGCCCCGCAATGCACCGAAGTATTCCTGCTATTTGGGGGTCTTGGCAAGGTGTAGATATCGCTAAATACTCGTCTCAAATGCCTGAACTGCGCGCCAACGTCTGACCAAACGTTCATATCCACTGCCTGCGATCTGACCATCACCTTGGGCCAAGCCATCGAGTGAGAGAAGTACATCTTCTATCGATGTATCTGCAACAAGACCTTCTTGACCGTCGGCAGTCAGTGCCGCCGAAAGATATCCAGCTAATCCACCATAATCGAGTTCGACAAGTGATTCTGGGTGAAAGATTTCAAGCCACTCGAGGAGATTTTCAATCTCTTCCTCAACTGGGCCAACACCGAACGCGCCTTCGACGGTTTCGTGCGCTTTCTTAGTGCGGGCTTTCGCCTGAGCAATTGTTGTGCGCGCTCTAGAAAATGGTCCGTGCTGATCGCTGCCGATTTCACGTTCGTTAGGTGTGAAAATTGAAAACCACCGCGGTGGAATAATCCACGTTTCACTTAGGATGTGCGGAACACGTTCGTCAATGAAATCCATTCCACTTGTAATCACTTCTTCTAGCGCAGGGGAAATAAAGAAATGCGATAGTGGTGGTGGGTATTGTCCTTTGAAACTTTCTAGCGCGGCCCAGCACCGTGTTGCAGTCGACCACGGCGAGATGTAGCGAGCGCCATCGAGATCAAGAATGTGTACGCCATCGGGGCGCGCATTAGGTGGTTGCGGAAAAATCATCCGCTCGAGTGCAAGACGTTGCTCTTCTTCGCGAGAGTTATCTTGTGCCGGCAATGTTTGCCAACGTAAACGATCAACGGGATCAAATGCTTCGAGTGGTTCAAATACCCGCAGTGATGCGACGTATGGAGTTGGATACATGTGAATACGCGCTAGTTACGCACGTGGGATGTAATTGCCTTCGGCGAAGGGATCCTCGTCATCGTGGTTTTCACTCTGTGGAGCATCGCCATGGAGCTCTTTGGCTAAGCGATCAAGATCCATCTCTTGTGAGTTGTACTTAAGATCGCGGGCGACTTTAGTTTGTTTCGCTTTTGCACGGCCTCTACCCATGGGGCGGCCTCCTTACCAATAGCTCACTGTGTGGGCACACTTTAGCGCGATTGGTACTTCCCGGCCAAAACACTTGATCCGGGCATAGTCAAGAGGGATGCGGGCTCAATCTGGCCGGCGACCCAGGCTTTCATCCCACGGGCAGCAAGCGATGCGATAGTCAGATCGGCGACTTCAGGGGCAACGATGGCGACCATGCCGATTCCGGCGTTCCAGGTGCGCTCAAGATCGGGCTGTGGAACCTGGGCCAGCGATGCCAAATATGACATCTCCTGGGGAAGTGACCAGGTGGCGCGGTCATAGGTTGCAATCAGGCCATGTGGAATAACGCGGGCGGTGTTATCGGCCAGGCCTCCACCTGTGATGTGAGAAAAAGTGCGCAGATTTTCTTTCAGGGTGCGGATAAGTGCCAAACAATCGAGTGCGTAAATCTCAGTCGGAGTGATGAGAACTTCTCCCAAGCTTCGACCTAAATCAGCAACGTTTTTGTTGATATCAATTTTCTGCGTAGCGATAATGTGGCGCACAAGTGAGAATCCATTTGCGTGAATTCCAGATGACGGCATTGCGATCAAAACATCTCCTGCCTTCACGCGATCTGCGCCAAGTTGCAGGTGAGCATCAACGACACCGGTGGCAGCCCCTGCAATATCGAACTCATCTTCTTCCATAAGACCTGGGTGCTCTGCCGTCTCACCGCCGATTAGTGCGGTTCCAGCTTTTTCACATCCGCGTGCAATACCGCCGACAATTGCAGCGATGCGTTCTGGGATTACTTTTCCTACCGCAATGTAATCCGTCATAAAGAGAGGTTCTGCGCCGCAGACCACTAGGTCATCGACAACCATGGCAACTAGATCTTCACCGATTGTGTCGTACTTTCCTAACATGCGAGCGATCTCGGTCTTTGTTCCAACGCCATCAGTAGACGTTGCAAGAAGTGGTCGTTGCATAGATTTCATCGCACTGGCATCAAAGAGTCCGGCAAATCCGCCGATGCCACCAATTACTTCTTTTCGAGATGCTTGAGCAATCGAAGCCTTCATCAATTCAACGGCGCGATCACCAGCGTCGATATCTACGCCAGCATCTTTATATGTGCTCATGGGTTCTGGTCCAATATCTCAAGACGCAACTTACCTTCTGATAAATCTGTCGGGATCTTAATCGGATATTGCCCTGTAAAACAGGCGGTACAGAGCTTATCGCCAGCAATATGAGTGGCTTCGATCAGCCCTTCAGGGCTTACATAATCGAGTGAATCAGCCCCGATAGATCTGCGAATCTCTTCGATCTCTAGACCGCTGGCAATTAACTCAGCGCGCGTTGCAAAATCAATACCGTAAAAGCATGGCCACTTCACAGGTGGACTTGAAATACGCACGTGAATTTCGAGTGCACCGGCCTCACGCAACATACGCACAATTGCACGCTGGGTGTTGCCGCGCACAATTGAATCATCGACAACAACGATGCGCTTGCCATCAATGATTTCTCGAAGTGGATTGAGCTTTAAGCGAATTCCAAGTTGGCGGATCGTTTGTGATGGCTGGATAAATGTTCGCCCGACATATGAATTCTTCACAAAACCAAGTCCATAGGGAATTCCCGATTCTTGTGCAAATCCAATAGCCGCCGGTGTTCCTGATTCAGGGACTGGGATAACAAGATCTGCGACGACCGGTGCTTCAATGGCAAGTCGTTTTCCGATTCGAACACGAGTGGCATGCACGCTCTGACCAGCGATCGATGTATCAGGGCGGGCAAGATAGACATACTCAAAGATGCAACCTTTTGGTTCTGGCACCGCCCACATCTGAGATCGAAGTCCATCTTCATCAATTGCTAGAAATTCGCCTGGTTCGACTTCGCGAACAAATGAAGCGCCCACAATATCTAGAGCTGCGGACTCAGATGCGACAACCCATCCACGTTCAAGTTTTCCAATCACAAGCGGTCTCACACCGTGGCGATCGCGAGCTGCATAGAGAGTGCGCTCATCCATAAAGACCAACGAGAAAGCGCCTTCTAGTAAAGGTAGAACAGCAAGTGCGCTTGCCTCAACGTTCTTCTCATTCTGCAATCCGATTAAGGCAGTCATGATTTCGGTATCTGTTGTGGCACCACGTTCATTCTTAGCCGGCGGTTCAAGTTTTGAGACCATCTCAGCGAGATCACCGGTATTAGTGAGATTTCCGTTGTGGGCTAACGCCAGCGTGCCGTACTGAGTTGGGCGCAGTGTTGGCTGGGCATTAACCCAGGTGCTTGAACCAGTGGTGCTGTATCGGCAGTGACCGATCGCAAGGTTTCCGGGAAGTGTTGCAAGATCGGATTCGGTAAAGACTTGTGAGACAAGACCCATATCTTTAAAGATAACAATGCGTTCGCCATCAGAAGTTGCGATACCAGCTGATTCAGTCCCGCGATGTTGCAATGCATAGAGACCGTAGAAGGTGAGCTTTGCGACCTCTTCATCAGGTGCCCAAACGCCAAAGACACCACATGCATCCTGAGGTCCCTTATCTTCGCCCGGGTAATTGTGATTGAGCAATCCATCTGCGCGTCTACTCATGGCGTCATCCTTTTCTCAAATGGAAGGAGATGGGATAAATCTGCGCGAGCACCTGATGCGTTGATCAATCCATCGCTTAGCGCTACTGACCACGCTAGCTCACCGTTGACCAGTGCTAGCCATGTATCAGCTTTCATCTCAATCACATTAGCTGGGGTGCCACGAGTATGTGTTGGCCCATCACCGCATTGCACTGCGGCATATGGTGGAATCCGAACTTCGATTGCGCGACCCGGTGCCCGACGAACTAATTCAGCTAACGATGACTTTACGTTTTCTAGAATCACAGGATCGCGCATATCTATCCAAACAACTTTTCAAAGGTAGCTGTATGAACTGTGCGTAACTCGTCCAGTGAAATCGAAACATCGTTAACGACTAGAGCATCTCCACCTGTCACACCAAGGCGTGTTAGTGGAATATCTCCAGCAGCCTTCTTTAGATCGTCTACTTTTCCACGCTCTACTGCAACAACAACGCGACCAGGGGTTTCAACAAAGAGGTTTACTCCAGGATTATCTACAGTAATTGTTGCACCGATGTGATGACGCAAGACCATCTCGGTAATCGTTGCAGTGAGGCCTCCCTGGCTGAGATCGTGTGCTGCGCTAAAAATCTTCTCGGTACGCCCCTTCACCAACATCTCAATAAGGCGCATTTCTCGCTGTAAATCTGCCTTGGGCGCTTGTCCCCCACGCATCTTGTGAAGATATGCCCACTCAGAGCCTGACATATTGCTATCACTTGCTCCAATTAAATAGAGATCAAGTCCGGCACGATCAAAACTCATAGGTGTACGAGTGCGCACATCATCAATCACACCGAGAACTCCAATGACAGGAGTTGGCAAGATCGCAACATCACCGGTCTGGTTGTAGAAGGATACGTTGCCACCTGTTACAGGTAGCCCCATCTCAAGACATCCATCTGCTAATCCGCGAACCGTTTCAGCAAATTGCCACATCACACCTGGATCTTCCGGTGAACCAAAGTTAAGACAATTTGTCACGGCAAGTGGCTTAGCACCTGCTGTTGCAATATTTCGCGAAGCTTCAGCAAGTGCTAACTTCGCACCTTCATAAGGGTTGAGGTATGACCAATTTGCGTTAGCATCGGTTGCGACTGCAACACCTAGATGTGTCTTCTCATCGATACGGACCATGCCAGAATCATCTGGCTGAGATTGCACAGTGTTTCCTTGTACATATCGGTCGTATTGATTTGTCACCCAGCTCTTATCTGCAAGGTTAGGAGTTGCCGCCATTAACAAGATTGCAGCTTTAATTTCTGCTGGAGTTTTGGGAACGGGAGGTGCAATAACTTCGGCGTTTACCCGTGCAATATATGCAGGTTCTGCCAACGGTCTGGAATAGACAGGACCATCGTGGGCCACAGTGCGCGGCGGCACATCGACAATAAGTTCTCCATGCCAGGTGATTTCTAGGTGATCCCCATCGGTTACTTCCCCAATAACTGTGACCGTCACATCCCATTTCTTGCAGATCTCAAGAAAGCGATCAATCTTGCCTGGTTCAACAATTGCACACATACGTTCTTGAGATTCTGACATCAAGATCTCTTCCGGCGATAAGGT
>JBIIRQ010000063.1:0-5104 GCA_044341445.1 Candidatus Planktophila sp. | reverse complement strand
GATAAAGTTTCAGTCAACACAGCTGCAATCGCCCGACCTGATCTCATCTCAGAGATTTCGCATAGATTTGGAAATCAGGTTCTTGTACTTTCAGTTGATGCTCGCCGTGCCCGAACACCGTCGGGCTTTGAGGTAACCACTCATGGCGGACGAACAAGTACCGGCCTTGATGCGTTGTCATGGATTGAAGATGCAACTCAACGAGGTATTGGTGAAGTCTTACTCAATTCGATGGATGCTGATGGAACGCGAGCTGGGTATGACATTGGAATGATCAGCCGCATTCGGGAGATCTCTTCGCTGCCATTGATAGCAAGCGGTGGTGCCGGATCCTTGGAAGACTTTGCCGCAGCGATTGAGGCTGGGGCCGATGCACTGCTTGCGGCGAGTGTCTTTCACTTCGGAATTCATCGCATTACAGATGTGAAGAAGTATCTCTCTGAGCACGGATATCCGGTGCGCATGAGCTCCTCGGTGTGAGGCACAATTACCCTGTGAGCATCACTCTATCCCCAGCAATTATGGAGCTTCTCAAAGAGCCCACAGCGCTGATCCCTGCGATAGCTCAAGACAGCCTCTCCGGAGAAGTGTTAATGCTTGCCTACGTCAACGCCGAATCTCTTGGTCTGACCATTGATTCTGGATTTGCTACGTACTTCAGTCGCTCCCGAAATGAGTTATGGCGAAAAGGTGAAACATCTGGACACCTGCAGAAAGTTGTTTCAATTTCACTCGATTGTGACGGAGATGCAATTCTTTTACAGGTTATTCAAGAGGGTTCGGCATGTCATACAGGCGAGTTCACCTGCTTCCATCGAGAAATCTATCCGGCTGAGAAGAGTCACGACGGCGAGATCACAGAATGAAGCTAGAAGAATTTCGTAATTACGCTCGAGAATTTAATGTTATTCCTGTTTATAGAAAATTGTTGGCCGATGGAGAAACTCCACTGGGCGTTTACAGAAAACTTGCCAGAACATCTACCGCCTCATTTCTTTTAGAATCTGCCGAACATGGTGGAGTGTGGTCACGCTACTCATTCATCGGCGCACACTCTCAAGCGACGTTAACCGAAGTTGATGGCCTTGCTCAGTGGATAGGTGTTGCTCCCGCTGGTGCACCTAGTGGAATTGACCCACTCGAAGCACTTCGACTTTCTGCATCGCACCTTCGCTCGCCGAAAATTGCGGGTCTTCCACCGCTGACCGGAGGACTCGTTGGGTATATGGGCTATGACAGTGTCCGACGTTTAGAGAAGCTGCCTAATCTTTCAAAGAAAGATATCCCGCTACCTGAAATCGCATTTATGTTAACGAGTGATTTAGCAGTGATGGATCATGCAGAGGGCAGCATAACGTTGATTGCAAATGCTATTAATTGGGATGGTAGCAATGAACGCATTGATGAAGCATTTGCCGATGCCACAGCCAGACTCGATCGAATGCAGAGCCAGCTCACAGCTGCAATTCCTGGCGATGTTGTGCATATTCCAGAGTCGTCAGAACCGATGTACGAACGAAATATGAGTGAAGATGATTACATCGCAAAGGTAATCCGCGCCAAGGAAGAGATTGTTTCAGGGGAGGCCTTTCAAATTGTTCTCTCGCAACGTTTCTCAATGGAATGTAGCGCTGATGCAATTGATGTCTACCGAATGTTGCGCCTACGTAATCCCTCGCCATATATGTATCTCTTTAGATTTGATTCTGGGGTAGATGTCGTTGGTTCATCTCCTGAAGCGCTTGTCAAAGTCACTGATGGGGAAGTGATGGTGCATCCGATTGCAGGAACTCGAAAGCGTTCAGCCTCACCTGAAGAAGATAAGAGACTCGGTGAAGAGCTTTTAGCTGACCCTAAAGAGCGAGCAGAACACTTGATGCTGGTTGATCTTGGGCGAAATGATTTAGGTCGTATCTGCGCTCCTGGTTCAGTGGAGGTGATCGATTTTATGAGCGTTGAGAGATATTCCCACGTCATGCATATCGTTTCGACAGTGACCGGAACGTTAGCGCCCGATAAATCGGCAGTGGATGCACTCTTTGCAACATTTCCCGCTGGAACTCTTTCGGGTGCACCTAAGCCTCGAGCCATGGAGATTATCGAAGAGCTTGAGCCACATCGTCGCGGTCTTTATGGTGGCGCTATCGGATATCTTGATTTCACAGGAAATGTAGATACATGTATTGCAATTCGTACAGCGCTCCTCTACCAAGGGCGTGCATACGTTCAAGCAGGTGCAGGTGTTGTTGCCGATTCAGTTCCCGAATCTGAGAATCAAGAATGTATCAATAAGGCTGCTGCAGTATTAGGCGCAATCAGCGCTGCGCAAGCGATGGTGAGTAAGAAATGATCGACCTAGTGCCAGTTGCAATCAGTGCCATCATCATTTCGTTTATCGTCGTATTAATAAGTAAGAAATTCTCACTCTCATCACGCTATGAACGTAAGCCCAGAACTCGATCTCTCTGGAGCGCACAAGATCATGGAATTGATCCGACAGATGAGGCACACAGTGAGCGTCCTTGACTCAATTATTGAGGGAGTGAGAGAAGATTTAGCAGCACGAAGATTGCCGCTTCATGATCTGCAAGAAAAACTTGAGCACGCACCCGCACCAATTGATCCTCATGAAAACTTGCGTGCTGATCTCGTATCTGTAATCGCAGAGGTAAAAAGATCCTCGCCCAGCAAGGGAGTTTTGGCAGATATTACAGATCCAACATTACTTGCCTCGACGTACGAAGAAGCTGGGGCAAGCGTCATCAGCGTTCTTACAGAGAAGCGCAGATTTGGTGGCTCACTTGAAGATTTAACTGCCGTGCGTTCAGCTGTGAAGATCCCAATCTTGCGAAAAGATTTTATGGTTGATGAGTATCAATTTTATGAGGCGCGTGCCTATGGTGCAGATGTGGTACTTCTTATTGTTGCTGCGTTATCGACGCATCAACTGAAAGATTATTTTGAGATGGCCACTGAGTTGGGTATGGCAAGTCTGATCGAAGTGCATACCCATGACGAACTTGAGCGAGCTATGGAGATCGAGCCGCGTATCATCGGAATTAACTCTAGAAACCTTAAGACGCTCGAGGTTGATCAGCGAGCATTCGCTGAATTATTGCCCGAGATTCCAGAGACGATTATTAAGGTGGCAGAGTCAGGGATCTCCACACGAGCCGAGGTAGAGAGCGCACAATCCCATGGTGCTGATGCAATATTGGTAGGTGAGGCCCTGGTCCGCGCTGGGGATCCACTTTCTGCACTGCGCACCCTGCGTGGTCTCTAGTACCCTCAGCCCCATGACAACTCAAGTAGAGAAAATCATCGGTCACTTCGGTCCCTACGGTGGCCGCTTTGTTCCAGAAGCTCTCATCGGAGCGCTCGAAGAGTTGGAGCAGGCACATATTGCAGCCTCGACAGATCCGTCGTTTATTGCCGAACTTGATCATCTACATCGCACATATACAGGGCGTCCCAGCATTATTACTGAAGCACCACGATTTGCAGAGCATGCTGGAGGCGCACGCATCCTGCTTAAGCGCGAAGATCTCAACCACACTGGCTCGCATAAGATCAATAATGTTTTGGGACAAGCACTGCTCACCAAGCGCATGGGCAAGAAGCGAATCATCGCAGAGACCGGTGCCGGTCAACATGGAGTTGCATCTGCAACTGCTGCCGCACTTATGGGTCTTGAGTGCGTTGTTTATATGGGCGAAGAAGATACAAAGCGCCAGGCACTTAACGTTGCTCGAATGAAACTTCTCGGAGCGCAAGTTGTTCCTGTTACTAGCGGCTCTCGCACTTTGAAAGATGCAATTAATGAAGCGATGCGTGACTGGGTAACTAATGTGGAGTCAACGCATTATCTTCTCGGAACCGTTGCTGGTCCACATCCCTTTCCAACGATGGTGCGGGATTTTCATCGCATCATTGGAGTTGAAGCTCGTGCACAAGTTCTTGAACTGACAGGCAAATTGCCTGATGCAGTCCTGGCATGTGTAGGTGGCGGTTCAAATGCGATCGGGATTTTCCATCCCTTTATCGATGATGTCAGCGTTGCTTTGATAGGCCTTGAAGCTGGCGGAGATGGAGTTACAACCGGACGCCACGCAGCAACTATTTCTGGTGGATCTCCAGGCGTTTTGCACGGAACTCGCTCATACGTATTGCAAGATGAAAATGGACAGACAATCGAATCTCATTCCATTTCAGCAGGACTTGATTATCCAGGCGTCGGACCTGAGCACGCCTTCCTTCACGATATTGGTCGTGCGCAGTATCGCGCGATTACCGATGCGGAGGCGATGCAAGCATTCGCTCTACTATGTAAAACTGAAGGCATTATTCCTGCAATCGAAACTGCTCACGCTTTAGCGGGTGCAATGCAGGTTGGGAGAGAAATGGGACCATCTGCAACTCTCCTGATTAATCTTTCCGGACGTGGAGATAAGGATGTTTCAACGGCGGCCGAATATTTCGGGATAGAGCTCTAGGGTGCCATTAGATACCGGACTAGATCACGTTCTTGCACGAGCAAAGGGTGAAAATAGAGCAGCACTCATTGCATACATTCCTGCCGGATTTCCAAGCCATGAAGGATGCAAGAAAGTAATTGCCGCCTTTGCCGCCGGTGGAGTTGATGCGATAGAGATTGGATTTCCCTATAGCGACCCCGTTATGGATGGTCCTACGATTCAAGCTGCAGCGGTGCAGTCTTTGAGTCAAGGAACGGGTGCTAAGGAAGTATTCGAATCACTCAAGTGCGCGACAGATCTTGGAGTCCCAGCAGTTGTTATGACGTACTGGAATCCAATTGAGCGTTACGGCGTTGAAAATTTTGCAGAGTCCATTGCAGCCAATGGGGGATCAGGTGTGATTACTCCAGATCTCACAGTTGAAGAGTCGAGCGCTTGGATTACAGCGACCGACCGTTGGAAGATTAATCGAATATATGTAGTCGCCCCAAGTACCTCAGATACGCGATTGCCTTATGTGACTAAGTCCTGCGGTGGCTTTATCTATGCAGCAAGCCTGATGGGTGTGACCGGCACGCGTTCAAGTGTCTCTTCATCTGCCGCCGATCTCGTCGCCCGAATCAGAACAA
>JBIIRQ010000046.1:0-6085 GCA_044341445.1 Candidatus Planktophila sp. | reverse complement strand
CTCTACGGCTTGGGTTGTGCCACCTTTACCCAACGCTATTTGCTGGTAAAGACAGCGATCGAAGATTACTTACGTGATTTTCTGATTGGCAAAGATGTCGCCAATATTGAAGATATCTGGCAGACCTCAATGGTTAATTCATATTGGAGAAATGGCCCCGCCCTTAATAATGCGCTCTCTGGCGTTGATATGGCTCTTTGGGATATTGCGGGCAAGCGAGCAGGTATGCCGGTCTATGACTTATTGGGCGGAAAGACCCGAGAAGCTGCTGCCATTTACCGCCACGCAGATGGAAAATCAGTGGGCGAAGTCGAAGAGAATGTTCGTAAGTTTATGGATCAAGGCCTTCTCTATATCCGTTGCCAGATGGGCGGTTATGGTGGTCGCATTCATGAGATTAGAAAGCCAGAGGGTGCACCTCCTGGGGCATACTTTGATCCCATTGCCTATTCAAGAGATACCGTCAGGCTATTTGAACATATGCGATCAGCTGTCGGCGATGAGATTGAATTGCTCCATGATGTTCATGAGCGACTTACACCAATCGATGCGGTCAGACTTTCTAAAAACTTAGAACCATACCGACTCTTCTTCTTAGAAGATGCGCTAGCGCCAGAATCAGTTGATTGGTTCCGCATGATGCGCGCACAATCTGCCACGCCAATTGCAATGGGTGAGCTCTTTACTCATCCGCAAGAGTGGCTACCTTTGATTTCAGAACGCCTCATTGATTTTATTCGCTGCCACATCAGCACAATTGGCGGAATCACACCTGCTAAAAAACTAGCTCACCTATGTGAAGCATTTGGAGTCAGAACCGCTTGGCATGGACCTGGCGATGTCTCACCAATAGGCCATGCCGCCAATCTTCATCTAGATGTAAGTTCTGCAAACTTCGGGGTGCAGGAATGGTGGGGACCAACTGACATCATTTATGAGATGTTCCCTGGTACCCCTGAAGTGCGTAAAGGATATGTCTATCCCAATGATCGCCCTGGGCTGGGAATCGATATCGACGAGGCGATGGCTGCCAAGTACCCATGCGATAACACCCAGTCAGTCCGCCCGCCAGCCTGGACCACTGCCCGAACCCCAGACGGAGGGTCTTGGCGCCCATAGTTTTTCAGTCCGCCGGTATGAATTAGTTACCCAAAATGCTTGCGCTTGAACGTTCAAGATGGCACATTGTGGCTGGAAATGAACACCTCGTGAACATCAACGAAAGGTTAGGTTATGAATAGAAAGCTATCCTCGATTCTTGCAGTGATTTTAACTGCTGGCTTACTAACAGTGCCTGCGGTAAGTGCAAATGCAGATCGAGAACAACGTGTTGCGCTTCAAAAAGAGATCGCGCAGATCAAGAAAGACGGTAAGAAGTTTACATATTGGATCGGATTAATTTTCTCTGATGAAGCCAATAAATTAGCCGTTGACACGATTAATGACTGGGCCAAACTGCGTGGCATTCAAGCAGATCCAATTTTGATAAACCAAAATAATTTGACTGCACAGGTGACAGCGGCAGTTACTGCCGGAAATATGCCTGATGCATTCGATGCGAGTAATGGCATGGTGCTGCAGCTTGGTTCAAAGAACCTTCTTAATGTGCAATCTGTGCTAGATGACTTGATCAAGAAAAATGGAGCGCTAAATCCAGCTGCACGATTCTATAATTCAGCAGGATTTGCTGGTAAGGGCTTAGGTGTGCCATATGGAATTAATGGAAACCTCATTAACCGCCGCCTTGATCTGATTAAGAGCAAGAAGGCTCCAGCGACATGGGAAGAACTTGCTGCACAAGCCAAGCAGGCGATGCCTTCTGGTGGCGGTATGGGCTTTGCTACTTCAAATGTGGGCGATGCTGAAGATGTATTCTCTGCCATGTTCGCCGGTTATGGCGGTCGCTTTGCTGATAACGCCGGCAAGGTTTGTACCATCGATGCCAAGGCTACTCGCGACTTCTTGACCGCCGTTAAGAAATTTTATGACATGGGCGTCTACGCACCTGATGCAGCAACAGCAGATGGTGCTTGGGATAACAATAAATACTTAGGTGGAAAGACCGTATTTATTGCCAACCCAGGATCTGTCTACACAACTCTCATTGGTGGTTCTGCAACATGGGATCCAAATCCAACGCTAGCTAAGAACACCGGCTTCTCATCTCTACCAGGTGGACCTGTTACTCGTGTTACACCAACCGGTGCATGGCTACGAGTTGCCTCAGCCACTACTAAGTATCCATTGCTGGCTAAGGATCTCATCAGTTACATGTCGCAGAAGAAGCAGATGCAGCCTTACTACAAGGCGGCTATTTATGGTCCAACCTTCAGTGGCTTCAACGCCTTCACCTTCTGGCGCAAGAGTGTTGATCCAGCACGTTCTGGCCTTTACGAATTGGCACTGTTCGGAGTAACAGGTCGATTCCCAGATGTTAACAACGCTGCAATCGCAGAGTTCAACACTGGCTTCGGTATGTCAAAGATGGTGCAGCGACACATCTATGACAAAGTCAGTATGGATAAGGCAATTGAAGAGGCACAGTCAAGCTGTGCTGCTATCTACAAGAAGTACCAGTAGTTTCACAATCGAGGGTATAGCAGGTAGGCACCACGAAGTTTGTGGTGCCTACCTTCTCTCGGGTAATCACGTGAGATATCAAATCGTTAGATCAGATAAACACTTCAGAGTAAGGGGGAGCTCATGTCTAAGGGATTAAAGGCTCGTAAATCCGCTCCCAGTAGATCCAGAATTCAAGACTCAGTCCTTGGTTATGCAACGATTTTGCCGGCGATGCTGGTTCTTGTCGGCTTCTTCGGCTATCCGCTCTTTTATGAAGTCTATGCAAGTTTTACTAATTTAACGGTCGGCCAGACTGGTGAATGGGTCGGATTGGCAAATTACAGATACCTCCTTAGTGATCCAGCCTTCACCGCCGCAGCCTTTAATACAGTTGTTTATGTCACCGCTGCGCAAACTGGAAAATTTGCTTTAGGTCTAGCAGTAGCGTTATTGCTCCAACAAAAAATGGTTGGTCGTAATCTCTGGCGTTCTGTTGTCCTACTCCCGTATGCGCTGCCAGGCTTTGTCGCCTATATGGTCTGGCGCTTAATTTATAATCCCGATGTAGGTTCTCTCAATATCTTCTTGAATCAAGTAGGAATCCTTGATCAACCAATCGCATTTTTAGGTAATTCGTCGTGGGCTATGTCTGGCGTCGTTCTTGCCACAATTTGGAAAGGTTTTCCATTTTGGACGATTATGTTCTTGGCCGCCTTACAGGCTATTCCCAAAGAACTCTACGAAGCAGCTGCAACTGATGGCTGCAATGCATACCAGAAATTTAAAAATGTCTCCTTCCCGGGTATTCGCCCCGTTATTTTAATTGTCTTTATGCTCTCAACAATTGGAACAATAAATTCCTTTGAGGCGATATGGCTTACAACTACAGGTGGACCAGCAAATAGCACGATTATTGTGCCAATTTATGCTTACAAGAGCCTGACCGCCTTTCAAACTGGCCAGGCAGCGGCAGCAGCTCTGCTCCTACTGCCAGTGGTTCTCTTATTTGTTCTCTTTATTATGCGTAGATTGAAGAAGGCGTAATATCATGAAACAAAAATTTCTCGCTCGCCTTGGCATCTACTCGTCATTGATCGTACTTCTTATATTTGTTGTTTTCCCTATCTACTACATGCTTACGGTTTCGTTGCGAACACAGAATTCGATGTTCTCAAACCCCAGTTGGTTCCCGGTTGATATGAGTTTAAAAAATTACCGTGTTGCTTTTTCTAGTCAAGAATTTCTCACCGCACTGCGCAACAGCCTTGTTATCGGAATTGTGACCACATCTGTGGGGTTAGTTTTCAGCGTACTTGCTGCCTACTCGCTCACGATTCTTCGCTATCGGGGACGGGATACATTTGGACGAATCATTATTGTTGCGTTCTTAACACCTGGTGCACTTCTATTTATTCCTTTAGCAGTGATTGCAGCAAGGCTGAATATCTCAAATACGCTTCATGGATTGATGATCATTTACTTAAGTTTTATTGTTCCACTAGGCACATATCTGCTCTTGGGCTTTTTCCGCAATTTGGTGGGTGAATTAGAGGAAGCGGCTCGTATCGATGGGGCTTCAAGGTTGCAAGCGCTCTGGTTTATCCTTCTACCATTGATTGCTCCGGGTATCGCCGCCGTAGGAATTCTGACATTTACCGCATGCTGGAATGAGTACTTAGTCGCCTTGGTGTTAAATCCAAACCCAGAATTTCGCACCCTGCCAGTGGCCGTTACCTTCTTGCAAGTGGCCGATGAATCACCTATCGGATTGATTATGGCCTATTCGTCTATCGGTGCAATCCCAATTCTTATTCTCTTCTTTATAGGACAGAGATTTATCGTAGAAGGTCTACAAACAGGGGCTGTAAAAGGTTAACAACTAAAAGAACGGGGAGAGAAAATGCGTCCAGGATTCGGTCAATTTCATGTAGCTTCAGAGGAGTATTTACTCTTCGCACAACAATTTGGTGCTACAGATGTACTTTTTAACACACCTCTCATTCCAGGCGATGGAGGTAAGTGGCAGCTACAGGACTTAGTAAAACTTCGCCTCAGGGTTGAGCAATTTGGACTGAAATTAACCGCCTTGGAAAATGTCCCGACAAGCTTCTACGACCATATTATGCTCAACGGTCCTCGACGCGATGAGCAGATTGAGAACATGATTTTTACTGTGCGCAATATGGCACGAGCTGGAATTCCAATTTTTGGATATAACTGGATGCCATCACACGTCTGGCGCACACCTCCAAAGCAGATTCGTGGCGGTGCGCTAGCAACTGCTTACGATCACGCGTTGGGATCGAAATATCCACTTACCCATGGTCGCGAATATAGCGAAGAAGAGATGTGGGAGAACCTCGAGTACTGGATCAAGATCATCACACCGGTAGCAGAGGAAGAAGGAATTCGCCTCGGTATTCATCCATGTGATCCACCGGTTGATAAGTTAGGTGGAATTCCACAGTTACTCCGAAGCTTCGAATCTTATAAGCGCCTCATTGAGATTTATCCAAGCGATTCAAATGGAATCGAATTCTGCCAAGGTACATTCTCGGAGATGAAGGACGATATCTACGAGATGATCGATTACTTTGCTGCACGTAAGAAGATTCTTTACGTCCATTTCCGAAATGTCTCTAGCAAGGTCCCTAACTTCTACGAAGAATTCGTCAACACCGGATATGTTGATATGTACAAGGCGATGAAGATTTACCACAAGCATAACTTTGATGGATTCTTTATCGATGATCACGTCCCACATACACACGGAGATACACCGTGGGGACACCGTGGTCGTGCCTTTGCTAATGGATATATCCAGGCGATGATTGAAGCGGTCCAGAAGCAAGGGTAATTAATTTCATAAAACGAAAGGCTGTGGCGAAGATGCGTTCTGGACAAGGAATTTGGATCAGCACCGGCTTCAGCCACGGCGATAAGTTGCAATTTTCTCAACAATTTGGAATCACCGATGTGGCAATTCAGTCTTATGACACATCGGGGATTCCGAGTAGCGGCGGGAAATTTGAGCTACATGATTTGGTTAAATTGCGTTTGCAGATTGAAAACTTTGGTATGAAATTAACGGCGTTAGAGAACGTTCCAACTAGTTTCTATGACCACATTATGCTCAACGGCCCACGCCGCGATGAGCAGATAGAGAATATGATTTATACGATTCGTAATATAGCCAGGGCTGGTATTCCAATCTTTGGATACAACTGGGAGCCTTCTCTTGTTTGGCGTACGAAACCAGAGTTAATTCGTGGTGGAGCTATTGCTACGGCATTTGACGAAAGTATTGCCAAGGAGTACCCACTTTCACATGATCGTGAATATAGCGAAGAAGAGATGTGGGCAAATCTTGAGTACTGGATCAAAATCATTACTCCGATTGCTGAAGAAGAGGGAATTAGGTTAGGAATTCATCCGAGTGATCCACCAGTTCCAAAGTTAGGTGGTATCCCAAGGCTATTTCGCTCCTTTGCTGCTTATAAGCGGTTAATAGAGATTTATCCAA
>JBIIRQ010000045.1:0-6100 GCA_044341445.1 Candidatus Planktophila sp. | reverse complement strand
TGAGATGCGCAGATCGGGCCTGACTCATTTAGTTGCCGTTAGTGGTGCCAACTTCGCAATTGTTTCAACTTTCATTTTATATCTCATGCAGTTTCTGATTCGTCGAATTCCCTTGCGCTTGGCTGTCACCGCGCTCTTTCTTATTGCATTTATCTCGCTAGTTCGTCCCTCTCCATCAGTGTTGCGCGCCGCAGCGATGGCAGCGGTCTTATTGCTGGCACAAGGAACCCATCGAGGGCGTGATTCGCTACCAGCCCTTGGTTTTGCAATCGGTGCGGTGATTGTCGCCGATCCTTGGCAGGTACGTGATCCAGGTTTTGCGCTCTCAGTTCTGGCAACGGCAGGACTTCTCTTGTTAGCACCGAAACTAGTGGAGAGCTTTTCTAAGAAAATTCCAAGACCAATCGCCATTGTGATAGCTATCCCTCTCTCTGCAACCTTATTCTGCACTCCTGTCATTGTTGCCATCTCGGGACAAATCTCATTAATGAGCATTCTGGCTAATGTTCTTGCAGCCCCAGCGGTGGCTCCAGTAACGATTTTTGGTTTTGTTGCAGGACTCATCTCTCCCTTGGCACCGTGGGTATCTGGGCTTTTGATCTGGGCGGTAAAGCCTTTGGCGGCATGGGTAGCGTGGATTGCCTCAGTAATTTCAGATCTTCCACTTATTACTCTAGCTACCGGGAGTAAGAGTTTTTTAATAATTGCTGGTGTGATCGCTCTTGGATTCATCTTTAATCGCACAATAGTTATCGCAGCACTTGTGCTACTGATTGTGATTTCGTGGTTTCTCCGTTTTCCAGGAGGAGATTGGCAGATTGCAAATTGTGATGTGGGGCAAGGAGATGCCATGGTGGTCAACCTTGGAAATAATCGGGGAATTGTCCTTGATGTTGGACCTGATCCAATTGCGCTAGATCGCTGCCTGCATCAATTAGGAATCAAGAAAATTGAATTATTAATAATGAGTCACAGCCATGCCGACCATGTGGGTGGATATTCCGGCGCAGCAGATGGCCGCGAAATTGCTGTGCAATGGTATGAAAATGTGCGAGCAGGAACACGTGCAACATTTGCAAGTACACGGGGTCCAGTTATCGTCGATGTTCTATGGCCGCAGGGTCAATGGGCAGAAGATCAGGTGAGCGATCCAAATAATTCAAGTATCGCAATCATGCTGCGTGCTCCAGGTTTTTCACTCTTTGTGGGAGGAGATATCGAACCTGAAAGTCAGCGCGAGATCGCACCCCTGATTGGAGAAGTAGATATCTATAAAGTCTCACATCACGGATCTAAATTTCAGGATGAGGGTTTTACGCGAGCGCTCTCACCCACAATCTCAATTATTAGCGTCGGCACGGGCAACACATATGGTCACCCGGCTCCACAAACAATCGATGCCTTGACTAGACTCGGCTCACGGGTTCTACGCACCGATCTTGATGGCGCGATTGCGATTCAGGTTCGTGACGGAGAATTTATTGTTCGCACAAGCCGAAGCGGATTCACACTTCTTCGATGGGGCTAGGTTCACTAGGACTGGGTTAACTAGGATTGGGAAAGGGATAGCAATGAAATCTCTCTATCTCTTACTCGGCTCCGAAGCAGCATTGGCAGAGCGAGCGCTAGCAAAGATCGTTGCCGAACTCAAAGAAGAGAAGTGTGAACTCACCACGATCTCTTCACCCGATGCCCTCGTAGGTGATATTTCAGATGCCCTTGCACCTTCACTATTTTCTGAGCGGCGCGCACTGATCATTAAGGATCTACAAGATCTGCCAGAGGAATCGCGCGATGAGATTGTTAGATATCTATCTGCCCCAGATGAGCTGACAACGCTGATCTTTCTTCATAAGGGTGGCGTGAAAGGAAAAGCGTTACTTGATCTGATTAAGAAAGCCAAACCTGAAATTATCGCCTGCGATCCACTCAAAAAAGAAACCGATAAGGAAGAGTTTGTGAAATCTCTCTTTCTCGATGCACATCGCAAAGCAACACCGGGTGCAATCACAGCCCTGGTTGGCGCACTCGGTAGCGATATGCGCGAACTGCAAGCAGCGGTTTCACAAATTTGCCTCGATGCCCAAACAGGTAAAACAATTGATGAGGCGATGATTGATGCATTCCATCAAGGTCGTCTAGAGACCACGGGATTTGATGTTGCCGATGCAACACTTGATGGAAATCTAGCTGCGGCTCTTGTTGCACTGCGCAGTGCGCTAGAAACTGGCACCGACCCCGTCATGATTACAAGTGCGTTGGCATCTAATCTGCGATCACTAGCAAAGGTCAGCGGAGTCAATCGTGGCGCTAAATCTTTTGATGTTGCTGGTGAATTAGGAATGGCTCCGTGGCAGATTGATAAAGCGCGCCGCCAATTAGCTGGGTGGAGTCCTCGATCAATTGCCAAGGCGGTGCAAGCCTTGGCTCTGGCAGATGCGCAGGTAAAGGGCGCTGCCTCAGATCCGATCTTTGCTCTCGAGAAGGCGCTAGCCACGATTACCGCCGCACGCGCTGGCGGATAGGCGAGATTTCCTCGATTTGAGGCGAGCGTAGGTGGGCTGATAACCTTCGCATCTGCACTTAGCCCACCGGCTAGGTCACCAACTAAGAAAAGTCGGAGTTCACCACGTGGCAAATATCAAGTCTCAGATCAAGCGAGTAAAGACAAACGAGAAGGCTCGCCTTCGCAACAAGTCTGTCTCCTCTTCAATCAAGACCGCCGTTCGTCGCTTCCGCGATGCAATTAAAGGTGGAGACTCTGCTGTAATCACCACCGAACTTCGCACCGCCTCACAGGCTCTCGATGTTGCAGTTGCAAAAGGTGTAATCCACAAGAACAACGCTGCAAATAAGAAGTCTTCAATGGCTAAGGCAGCTGCCAAAGCCGGCGCTCGTTAATTTAACTAGTAACGCCTAACAAGGGGCCACGAACGTGCCTGCAATCCAAATCAGTAAGGCGCCTCAACCTGCCGCGACGAATCCTGCACAGATTCGAAACTTTTGCATCATCGCACATATCGACCACGGCAAATCAACTCTCGCCGATCGCATGCTGGGAATTACTGAAGTAGTTGAAGCGCGAAACATGCGTGCGCAATATCTGGATCGTATGGATATCGAACGCGAACGCGGGATCACCATTAAGTCACAAGCTGTTCGCCTTCCCTGGCGTAGTGGTCTCGATGGACAGGAATACATCCTGAATATGATCGATACACCTGGTCACGTTGACTTTACCTACGAGGTATCGCGCTCGCTCGCAGCATGTGAAGGTGCAGTCTTGCTCGTTGATTGCGCACAAGGAATCGAAGCACAGACTTTGGCGAATCTTTATCTTGCGATGGAGAATAACCTCACCATTATTCCGGTGCTCAATAAGATCGATTTGCCGAATGCACAGCCAGAGAAATTCGCAGCAGAACTTGCAAACCTCATTGGATGTAAGCCAGAGGACTGTCTTCGCGTTTCCGGAAAAACAGGCGATGGTGTTGCTGATCTACTCGATCAGATCGTGGCACAAATTCCAGCACCAGTGGGTGATCCAGATGCACCTGCACGCGCGCTGATCTTTGACTCTGTCTACGACGCCTATCGCGGTGTAGTTACCTACGTTCGTGTCATCGATGGACATTTAAATCCACGCGAACAGATTCAGATGTATTCCACCGGTGTTCGCCATGAAGCTCTCGAAGTTGGCGTGATTTCACCAGAGCCAATTCCTAGCAAGGGGCTTGGCGTTGGCGAAGTAGGATATTTAATTACAGGTGTAAAAGATGTTCGCCAATCACGTGTGGGCGACACAATTACTACCTATCAAAATCCAACAACGAAACCACTTGCGGGATATAAAGATCCAAAGCCGATGGTCTTTGCTGGTCTCTTTCCATTAGATGGCGCTGACTTCCCATTACTACGTGATTCCCTCGATAAGTTACAACTCAACGATGCCGCCCTTGTCTATGAACCCGAGAGCTCAGCAGCGCTCGGCTTCGGCTTTCGTTGCGGTTTTCTTGGGCTGCTACATATGGAAATTGTGCGCGAACGCCTCGAGCGCGAATCAAAGATTTCACTCATTTCAACCGCTCCGAACGTGGTCTATCAAGTAACTCTTGAAGATGGTAAGAAGTTTGTTGTTACTAACCCATCTGAATTTCCTGATGGAAAGATCAACACTGTAGAAGAGCCAATCGTAAAAGCAACCATTCTTGCTCCATCAGACTTTATTGGCGTAATTATGGAGCTCTGCCAAGATCGCCGCGGTGCATTACTCGGAATGGATTACATCTCAGAAGATCGCGTTGAGATCCGCTACACCTTGCCGTTAGCTGAAATCGTCTTCGACTTCTTCGATCAACTCAAGAGCCGCACCAAGGGTTATGCCTCCCTTGATTACGAAGAAATTGGTGACGAGCCAGGACAATTGGTGAAGGTCGATATCTTGCTACAAGGCGAGGCCGTCGATGCCTTTAGCGCAATCGTGCACCGCGATAAGGCATATGCCTACGGTGTGATGATGACTGGAAAGCTCCGTGAGTTGATTCCGCGCCAGCAATTTGAAGTCCCTATCCAGGCAGCTATCGGCTCTCGCATTATCGCTCGCGAATCGATCCGTGCGATGCGTAAAGATGTTCTTGCAAAATGTTACGGTGGAGACATTTCTCGTAAGCGAAAACTTCTTGAAAAGCAGAAAGAGGGAAAGAAGCGCATGAAGATGGTGGGACGCGTTGAAGTTCCACAAGAAGCCTTCGTCGCTGCCCTTGCAACAGATGCTGATATTGAAAAGATTAAAGCTGCTCGAAAAGCAGAATAATGCTCTCCTTCTATGTCCTAAGTAGCTTTCTAATAACAGTGAACTACTATGAAATCTGGATTTGGTGAAAAGGCGACTCTTCAACTGATGACAAGGTGGGGTAAAAGCATTAATATTATAAGATGAGATCTATACTGAGTGAGGGAATCTTGGTGCCCTCGGCAGTAAGAGTTGACAACTAATATGTGCATCATCTGTGTATCTACAGTAACTGTTATGTCATTATTGACTCCAACCCAAATAACAACCGATATTCCAATCCAACCGATTGCGCTCGTCAAAAATGAATCTGTTCAAGAGTATAACTCTATAAAAAAACAAGAATATAAATTTACAAATAAACCGTGCTCTAAATCAGATTTTAAAAAAGTTAAGGGAAACACTATATGTCTAAAAAATGGAAAAGTTTATAGATGGGCAAAAAAAGTAAAGTCACCAACTCCGTCACCAACACCAACTCCGTCACCAACACCAAAAATAGATTCAATCACATATTCCCCTCCGACTCAACCGAGTGCAAATATTCAGACTTGCGAAATTAAAGAAAATAACAGTAACCGATTAAAATGGGCTAATTCTCAACTCCCTACAGGATTTCCTAGGTATACGCACGCACAAAAAATAGGAACTGTTAAGTGGGCCTTAATTCCGCTGGATTTTTCAGACTTACCTGGTGAAGTGAGTTTCAGCTCACGCATAGATGAGCAAATGAAATTGACATCTGAGTGGTTTGAAAATGTAAGTGAGGGCAAATTTAAGGTTGAGTGGGTTGTAGCAGATAACTGGGTAAGACTTCCTAATCCAAGTACTAGTTATAAGATTGATCAATCTGTAAATTTGGACAGAGCGCCCAACGGACTAAAACTTTGGAATGATGCAATGACACAGAGTGATAAGGTTTTTGATTTCACTGGTATACAAACTGTCAACTTCATACTGCCTAAAGGGCAAGATTTTATCACTGAAACTTCACAAGGGTTTCCCTGGGATGATGCAGTAAAAAATTTAGTAACAGATGAAGGATCTGTTTCCTCCTTTTCGATTCCAGGAAAATTTATGGATCAACCTGGAAGGCAATATTGGTCCTACTTTGTACATGAATTTGGTCATGCAATGGGACTGCCGCATATTGGTTCATCCCGTTACCCAAATCCATTTATGGGCTTAGATATTATGAGTAGTCAAGACGGAGAATCCAGAGAACTTAGTGGTTGGTTGCGTTTTGTCGCCGGTTGGCTGAGCAATGAAAGAGTTTATTGTCAGGAGTTAAGTACCTTAAAAAGTACG
>JBIIRQ010000044.1:0-6244 GCA_044341445.1 Candidatus Planktophila sp. | reverse complement strand
ATCACTTCAAATCGGAGAAGATAATTTAGCGGGAACACGTAGACCAACACTTGCTGTGATCTCACCATCACGCGCGCAGAAAATTGGCGTCACAACAGGAGATCATCTACGTATCTCAAATGCACAGGGAAGCATTACTTTGCCAGCTCTCGTTGAAGAGATTCATGATGATGCAGTCTGGCTTCCACGTAATTCAATTGGCTCGAATCCATTGCAGACTCTTGAAGCTGTCCATGGTGAACTAGTAACGGTGGTGAAAGCATGACAAATGCAGAGCTCATAAGCCAAGATCCAGGTTGGCTCATCGTAGTAAAGGCGCTACTTGTCTTTATTATTTGCGTTGTCTCCACCTTGCTTGCTGTCTGGACTGAACGCCGAGTCTTAGCAAAGATGCAGCTTCGTACCGGTCCTAACCGTGTTGGACCATTCGGCCTTATTCAATCTTTAGCAGATGGCGTAAAGCTGGCACTCAAAGAAGACATTATTCCGGCGGCAGCAGATAAGGTCGTATTTATCGCAGCGCCAATCATCGCGGCTTCTATGTGCTTCATGTCTTTTGCAGTTATTCCAATGACCGGAAAAGTAAATCTCTTTGGTAAAGAAACAGCGATGCAACTGACAGATCTCTCCGTTGGAGTTCTCTACATTCTCGCCGTTACTTCAATCGGCGTTTACGGCGTCGTTCTTGCCGGCTGGTCTTCTGGTTCTACCTATCCGTTACTAGGCGGATTGCGCTCGAGCGCGCAGGTAATTTCCTATGAAATTGCCATGGGGCTTTCGCTGGTCGCAGTCTTCATCTATGCCGGATCTATGTCGACCTCAGAAATCATCTCATCCCAGCATGCAAATTATTGGAATGCAGTAGTTCTCTTTCCATCATTTGTTATCTTCGTGATTTCTATGGTCGGTGAAACTAACCGTGCACCATTTGATCTAGCTGAAGCTGAAGGTGAGCTCGTCGGTGGCTTCCACACAGAGTATTCATCACTTAAATTCGCACTCTTCTTCTTGGCCGAATATGTAAATATCGTTGCTGTCTCAGCACTTGCAACAACTCTATTCTTAGGTGGTTATCACGCACCTCCAGGGCTTGGCTTTACAGAAGGCTGGCTCGGCGGATGGTTCACCATCGTCTGGTTCTTCCTCAAGGTAAATATCTTCTTCTTTATCTTTATGTGGCTCCGCGCATCTCTGCCACGACTTCGCTACGACCAATTTATGAAGTTTGGCTGGAAAGTATTAATTCCTGCCTCACTCATCTGGATATTAACAGTTGCAACCCTTCGTGTAATTCAGCAACAAGGCGCATCTCGCACAGTGATTATGGCTTTCGCACTCGGACTAGTTCTTATAGCCCTAGCGATCTCATCACTCTACGAACGAAGTAAGGCGAAGTCACAAGAAGAACACCCAGAGGATTCAGCTCCAGATTTCCCAGTTCCTTCACTTCCTGGAGTTTCTTCACTCAACGTTTCAGCAAAGTCAGGAGGCGCTCATGAGTAATTCAATCGAGCCAAAGAAGAGTGGCATCCCTCAGAGCGTTGACGATATCTCTTTCGTTGAGGTTAACCAACCAGGACCAGCACCTCTTGCAAAGCAAGCGCGAGGATTCTGGGTCACATTCCGTTCAATGTTTAAGAAGAATCTCACCGTTGCATACCCAGATGTAAAAGCGCCGACTGAAGAACGCTTTCACGGCCGCCATCAACTTAATCGTCACCCTGATGGTTTAGAGAAATGTATCGGTTGCGAACTGTGCGCGTGGGCCTGCCCGGCCGATGCAATCTTTGTCGAAGGCGCTGATAACACTCCTGATAATCAGATGTCTCCAGGTGAGCGCTACGGCAAGGTCTATCAGATTAATTATCTTCGTTGTGTTTTCTGCGGTCTCTGCATCGAAGCATGCCCGACTCGTGCTTTGACCATGACAAACGAGTATGAACTCGCAGACTCTTCTCGAGAAAAATTGATCTTTGAGAAAGAAGATCTTCTTGCACCGTTGCGTGCAGGAATGTTGCAACCACCTCATCCAATGTACCCAGGGATGAATGACACAAATTATTACAATGGCGATGTGACTACAGCTCATCCTTCCCAAGAAGGGAAGCAATAACAATGTTACAGATCGCAACACCCGAGACTGTCCTGTTTTGGGCACTTGCCCCACTTTCAGTCCTCGCAGCACTTGGAATGCTGGTTGTGAAAAAGGCAGTGCACTCTGCAATCTTGCTCGCATTCGTGATGGTTACTTTGGCAATTTTCTTTATCGCACAAGGTGCCATATTCCTCGGTGTAGTTCAGATTGTTGTCTATACAGGCGCAGTGATGATGCTCTTCCTCTTTATTTTAATGTTGGTCGGCGTTGATGCATCGGACTCTCTCATTGAAACCATTAAAGGCTTGCGTTGGATTGCCATTGTTGCCGCAGTTGGATTTGGTGGACTCATGGTCACACTTATCGCGCGAGCAACGCTGGGTCGTCCTGCAGTCGGCCTTGAATTCGCAAACAGTGGAGGCAATGTAGAGGGAATTGCGATGCTGCTTTTCTCTGATTATGTCCTGCCATTTGAAGTGATCTCAGCGCTACTTATTACTGCAGCCCTTGGTGCAATGGTTCTTGCCCATCACCAGCGAACTAATCGCCGACCAAGTCAGCGCGAACAAGCGATTGCACGTTTTCGCACTGGTTCACTCAGTGACGCTGCCGGCCTTCCAGGTCCTGGTGTTTACGCTCTCCATAACGCAGTGGATGTTCCAGCGCTTCTTCCAGATGGAACTCCTGCGCCAACATCAATTTCAGCAACGCTTAAGGCACGTGGGGATGTAATCGAATCAGCCCAGTTCCAACTTGATGTCGTTGACCCAACTGTGAAGGAGGAGAAGTAAGTGGATCCATATAACTATCTCTACCTCGCTGCTCTCCTTTTCACCATCGGTGCAGTCGGTGTTGTTGTGCGCCGCAACGCGATCGTTGTCTTCATGTGTATTGAATTGATGCTTAACGCTGGCAATCTCACACTGGTTACCTTCTCGCGTATTAATGGCAATCTCAACGGACAAGTTGTTGCATTCTTCACCATGGTTGTAGCCGCATGCGAGGTTGTAGTTGGCCTTGCAATTATTGTTGCGATATATCGTTCACGTCGATCAGCATCTATCGATGATGCTAGTTTGTTGAAGCGATAGTTATGGTTAATGCAAGCTCTCTTGTTTATTTGATCGGACTACCTCTATTTGGTGCCGCATTCCTGCTGTTGATCGGCCGAAAGGCAGATAAGTGGGGACACCTGCTTGCAACCGCAATGTCAGCTGGGTCATTTGTCCTCGGCCTGCTTCACTTCTTTGCGATGACTAACCGCTCCACTGAAGAGCGCGCAATAACCCAAACTCTCTTTACCTGGATTGAAGTCGGCACATTTAAAGTCGATGCTGCGCTATTACTTGATCAGCTTTCAATCTGCTTCGTCTTGCTCATTAGCGGTGTAGGTACTCTGATTCACATCTACTCCATCTCTTATATGGCACACGATGAGAATCGTCGCCGTTTCTTCGCATACCTCAACCTCTTTATCGCTTCAATGTTGCTTCTAGTTCTCGGTAACTCGTATCTCAACCTCTATGTCGGCTGGGAAGGCGTGGGTCTAGCGTCATACCTCCTTATTGGTTTCTGGAATAAAAAGCCTGCCTATGCAACTGCATCTAAGAAGGCTTTTGTGATGAACCGAATTGGTGATATGGGCTTGTCTTTTGCAATCATGATCGCCTTTGCAACCATGGGTACAGTCTCATTTGAAGGCGTAAAAGAATCTGTTGATCGTGTTGGAACTCCGGCACTTACAGCGATGGGCATTATGTTGCTCATTGCAGCCACTGGAAAGTCTGCGCAGTTCCCGTTGCAGGCATGGCTGGGGGATGCAATGGCGGGACCAACACCTGTATCAGCGCTTATCCACGCTGCAACAATGGTGACCGCTGGTGTCTATCTCATCGTTCGTTCTAACTTTGTCTTCGATGCTGCGCCAACAGCACAACTACTAGTTGTTATTGTCGGTGCAATCACGCTGATCTTCGGTGCGATTGTCGGCATGGCAAAGGATGACATCAAGAAAGCACTTGCTGCATCAACGATGTCACAGATCGGCTACATGATTGTCGGAGCGGGACTTGGACCTGCCGGATATGCCTTTGCAATTATGCACCTGCTCACACACGGATTCTTCAAAGCTGGAATGTTCCTCGGTGCTGGATCAGTTATGCATGGCATGAACGATGAAGTGAATATGCGCAAATATGGTGGCTTGCGAAAAGTGATGCCGATTACCTTCGTCACCTTCGGACTTGGTTACCTGGCAATTATTGGTGTTCCACCATTTGCTGGTTTCTACTCGAAGGATGAAATTATTGCGACAGCATTTAACTCAGGTGGCGCACAGGGAATTATTCTTGGAAGCGTCACTCTCCTTGGCGCGGTGATCACGGCGTTCTACATGACTCGCGTCATGGTTCTCACATTTACAAGTAAAGCCCGTTGGGATGCCGGGGTTCATCCGCACGAATCACCAGTGCTGATGTGGCTTCCGATGGCGATCTTGGCGATTGGTTCTGTCACGGCTGGATACTTATTTACACAAGGAGAGGCACTTGTTCATTGGCTCTCGCCCTTGTTTGCTAAGAAAGAAGAGTATGACGAGCTCATGCCACATAGCGTCGTCACAGTTCTGGCAATTGCAGCGGTAATTATCGGTGTCACAGCAGCGCTGATGAAGTATCAATTTAAGAGCATTGATGCAATCGCGCCATCAGATGTATCGCTTGCAACACGCCTTGCTCGTAATGATCTCGGGCAGGATGTCGTCAACGAAGCGATCTTTATGCGTCCTGGACAAGCGCTCACACAAGGACTTGTTATTGTGGATGAAAAAGTGATCGATGGCGCAGTTCATGGAATCGGCGCTATAGCAGTTGGTTCTGGTGCAACTCTTCGTCGCACTCAATCAGGTTATGTCCGTTCCTATGCCGCACTTATTCTTGTCGGTGCACTCGTACTTCTCGCGGCAATTTGGGTGGTGACTCAGTAATGACTCTTACAATAATCATGCTTCTGCCCTTACTTGGGGCAGCGCTTATTGCTCTTATTCCTTCCGCCCAGGAGCGTTTGGTAAAGCAAGTAGCTCTTGGCACAACACTCGTTGTCGCAGTTGCAACGTTAGTTAAAGCCATGAGTTTTGATGCTGAGAATACAGAACTTCAATTTCGCCAGAGCTACTCATGGATTCCATCCTTTGGAATTAACTGGGCCTTAGGCGTTGATGGAATCGCACTTGTTCTCATTCTCATGTCTGTCATTCTCGCTCCACTGGTCATTCTCGGCGGTTGGAACGAATCAGAAGGTGGTCGATTCGGGGTTAAGACTTTCTACATTTTAATTCTTGTTCTCGAAACTATGGTTATCGGAGTCTTTGCAGCGACAGACCTCTTCCTCTTCTACGTTTTCTTCGAAGCGATGTTGGTTCCAATCTATTTCCTCATTGGCGGATACGGCAGTGGAGAACGTGCGGCAGCAGCGGTGAAGTTCCTTCTCTATAGTCTCTTCGGTGGCCTACTGATGCTCGCCTCCATCATCGGACTCTTTGTGATCTCTGGTCAAAATGGTGAGGTCACATTTGATATCACCAAACTCTCAGAGCTACACACTGTGATGAGCTCTACGACACAGAACATTCTCTTCTTAGGATTCTTTATCGCCTTTGCAATCAAGGCACCGCTGTGGCCCTTCCATACATGGCTACCTGATGCAGCAAAGAGCGGATCAGCCGGCACATCGATTCTGCTCCTTGGAATTCTTGACAAGGTCGGAACCTACGGAATGATTCGTTTCTGTCTCTCAATCTTTCCAGATGCGAGTAAGACATTTACTCCGGTGATTATCGTGCTCTCTCTGATTTCTATTCTCTATGGCGCATTTTTAGCTATCGGTGCAAAAGACATCAAGCGTTTGATTGCATATACATCAATCTCACACTTTGGTTTCATCACTCTCGGAATCTTCGCGATGACAACGCAATCTCAAAGTGGTGCAACCCTCTATATGTTTAATCACGGCTTCTCAACTGCAGCACTCTTCCTAGTCGCAGGCTGGATGATTATTCGCCGAGGATCCTCAACGATTTCAGACTTTGGCGGGCTCCAGAGAATTACACCGATCATGGCATGGTCCTTCTTTATCGCTGGTCTCTCAGGATTG
>JBIIRQ010000085.1:0-4354 GCA_044341445.1 Candidatus Planktophila sp. | reverse complement strand
TCTGGTACTTCAAGGGTGTTCCATCACGTCTTGGATACCTACTTGATCTTGCTCCAAAGGACCTTGAGAAGGTTATCTACTTCGCTGCTTACATGATCACAGAAGTTGATGCTGAAGCGCGCGATGAAGATATGCCACAGCTCGAGAAGAAGCTTGCTAATGATCGCAAGAAGGTGGAGACAAAGCGTGATGTTGATCTTGATACACGTACCAAGAAGCTAGAAGCTGACCTTGCAGAACTCGAAGCAGAGGACGCGAAGTCAGATGTAAAGCGCAAGGTTCGTGAATCAGCAGAGCGTGAACTCAAGGCTATCCGTGAGCGCGCAGAGCGTGATGTGACTCGTCTAGAAGATATCTGGTCACGCTTTAAGAACCTCAAAGTTCAAGATCTCGAAGGTGATGAGAACCTCTACCGCGAAATGCGTGACCGTTACGGCATGTACTTCAAGGGAGATATGGGTGCTGCTGCAATTAAGCGTCGCCTAGAAACATTTGATCTCGTTACAGAGCATGCAATGCTCACCGAGCTCTCTGAGACAGGAAAGGGCGCAAAGAAGACTCGTGCTATCAAGCGCCTCAAGGTTGTTAATGCATTTATGACAACAACTAACAACCCTGCATCAATGGTTCTTGATTGCGTTCCGGTAATTCCACCTGATCTACGCCCAATGGTGCAGCTCGACGGTGGACGCTTTGCGACTTCAGATCTCAACGATCTCTATCGCCGCGTTATTAACCGTAATAACCGTTTGAAGCGCCTGGCAGATCTTGGTGCTCCAGAAATCATCGTCAACAACGAAAAGCGTATGTTGCAAGAAGCTGTCGACTCACTCTTTGACAACGGTCGTCGTGGTCGTCCAGTAACAGGTCCTGGTAACCGCGCACTGAAGTCACTCTCTGACATGCTCAAGGGCAAGCAGGGTCGTTTCCGCCAGAACCTCCTTGGTAAGCGCGTTGACTACTCAGGTCGTTCAGTAATCGTTGTTGGACCACAACTTAAATTGCACCAGTGCGGTCTTCCAAAGCAGATGGCTCTTGAACTCTTCAAGCCATTTGTAATGAAGCGCCTTGTCGATCTCAACCACGCGCAGAATATTAAATCTGCAAAGCGTATGGTCGAGCGTGCACGTCCAGTTGTATGGGATGTTCTTGAAGAAGTTATTGCAGAACATCCAGTGCTCCTTAACCGTGCACCAACGCTTCACCGCCTTGGTATTCAGGCATTTGAGCCACAGCTTGTAGAAGGTAAGGCAATCCAGATTCACCCACTCGTATGTACAGCATTTAACGCTGACTTCGACGGTGACCAGATGGCTGTTCACCTTCCACTTTCACCTGAGGCGCAGGCTGAAGCACGCATCTTGATGTTATCTTCAAATAACATCTTGTCGCCTGCCAACGGTCGACCAATTACATCTCCGACACAGGACATGGTTCTTGGTCTCTACTACTTAACAATGGAACGCGAAGGTGAACTTGGAGAAGGCCGTGCATTTGGTTCTATCTCTGAAGCGATCATGGCTCATGATCAGCGCTCAGTTTCGCTTCAGGCAAAGATCAAGATTCGTGTCGATGGAAAGACTCTCGATACAACTCTCGGTCGCGCACTCTTTAACGAGGCACTTCCTGCTGACTTCCCATTCGTTGATACAGATGTAACTAAGAAGCAACTCGGCGGAATCGTCGACAAGCTTGCTGAGTTCTATCCAAAGGTCACAGTTGCTCACACTCTTGATGCACTGAAGTCACTCGGATTCCACTGGGCTACTCGCGCCGGTGCAACAATCGGAATCGAAGATGTTGTTACACCTCCACGTAAGAAGGAGATCCTAGAAAGCTACGAAACACAGGCTGACAAGGTTCAATCTCAATACGAAAAGGGACTCATCACAGATGACGAGCGTCGCCAAGAGCTCATCGAAATCTGGACTAAGGCAACTGCTGAAGTCGGTAAAGAGATGGAAGAGAACTTCCCTAAGGTCAACCCGGTCTGGATGATGGTTTATTCAGGTGCTCGTGGAAACATGATGCAGATCCGTCAGATTGCAGGCATGCGCGGACTTGTGGCTAACCCAAAGGGTGAAATTATTCCTCGCCCAATTAAGTCCAACTTCCGTGAAGGCCTCTCAGTACTTGAGTACTTCATCTCGACACACGGTGCACGTAAGGGTCTTGCAGATACAGCGCTTCGTACCGCTGACTCTGGTTACCTCACACGTCGTCTCTGTGACGTCGCACAAGATGTGATCATCCGTGAAGAAGATTGCGGAACAGATCGCGGACTTGTACTTCCAATTGCTACACGTCAGCAAGCCGGAAACCTTGTCAAGCATGACCACGTCGAAACATCTGTCTATGGCCGTACATTGGCTGAAGATATTGAAGTGAACGGCACAGTTGTTGCTAAGGCCGGAATTGACCTAGGCGACCGCAATATCGATGCGCTTATCGAAGCTGGTGTGGACGAGGTAAAGATTCGTTCCGTACTTACTTGCGATAGCAAGGTCGGACAGTGCGCAGCATGTTACGGACGCTCACTTGCAGCAGGACAACTTGTTGCAGTCGGTGAAGCAGTCGGAATCATTGCAGCACAGTCAATCGGTGAACCAGGTACACAGCTCACAATGCGTACCTTCCACACCGGTGGTGTTGCAGGAGATGACATCACTCACGGTCTCCCACGTATCGTCGAGCTCTTCGAGGCGCGTACACCTAAGGGTGTTGCACCGATTGCTGAAGCAGCAGGCGTCGTTTCATTCCGTGAAGATGCAAAGGGTAAGAAGATTGTCGTCACACCAGATGATGGTGGAGAAGAAGTTGGATACCCAATCACACGTCGCCAGAAGCTACTTGTGGAAGAAGGTTCACGCGTTGAAGTTGGCCAGAAGATGGTCGTCGGCGCAATTGATCCAAAGCAGGTACTTCGTATTCTTGGACCACGTGCAACACAAGTTCACTTGGTTAACGAAATTCAATCTGTTTATCGCTCACAGGGCGTAGGCATTCACGATAAGCACATCGAAGTAATCGTTCGTCAAATGCTTAAGCGCATCACAGTGCTTGAAGCAGGAGATGCTGATCTACTTCCAGGTGAACTCGTTGAGCGCGGTCGCTTTGAAGCAGAGAACCGTCGCGTTGTTACAACCGGTGGCAAGGCAGCATCTGGTCGCCCAGAACTTATGGGTATCACCAAGGCATCCCTTGCAACAGAGTCATGGTTGTCAGCGGCTTCATTCCAGGAAACAACTCGCGTACTTACAGATGCCGCCCTTTCAGAGAAGAGCGATCCATTGCTCGGTCTGAAGGAGAACGTCATCATCGGTAAGTTGATCCCTGCAGGTACAGGCCTTGCCCGTTACCGCAATATCCGAGTTGAGCCAACAGAAGAAGCAAAGGCCGCCGTATACGCTGCCTACGATGAGTACGACTTCACACCGTTTGATCAAGGTGGAACAGGTGAGGCTATTCGCCTCGATGAGGTCGAGATTCCTCGTTAAAGATAGTCATCAAAAACCCCGTCACTTATGGTGACGGGGTTTTTGTTTTATACTCACACAATGAGCACAGATTCTAAATTCCACGTGAAGCGCCATGATGATCGCGAAGTTTTCGATAGAGAGGCAGTCAACGCACTTCTTGATAATCAGTACGTCGCGCACGTTGGATTTATTGATCCAGATGTAAATCTCCCCTTCGTAATTCCAAGGGGATTTGCTCGCGATAACGATCGCATTCTTCTTCACGGTTCAACCGGATCTCGCATGATGAGGGCAATTGCAACTGGTATCGAAATTTGTGTCACCGTTACTCAACTCAATGCGATTGTCATCGCGCGAAGTGCATTTAATTCTTCGATGAATTACGAATCAGTGATGATTTTTGGAAAGGCGCGAGTGTTGGCTGCGGGGGAGAAGGATCAAGCCCTGGAAGCGATCACCGAAAAACTCGTCCCGGGGCTCTGGAAGTACGGCCGGCCGCTAACCGCCAAGGAATCTGCCGCCACCATGATCGTCGAGCTCTCACTTGAGCGATTTTCGGCTAAATCGCGCTCGGGCGATCCCATCGATGAAGATTCTGACCTCGACCTACCTATATGGGCAGGAATTCTTCCGATTTCGACCCAGATGGGCCAACCGCAGACCGCCGCCAACGCCAGCCATCTGCCAATTCCACCCCATATCCACCCCTAACTCCGCGACACGCCCGAGCCCGAATTTAGGGCAAAATCTGGGCTGATTCGGGCGAGTCGGAGTACAAGGGCCGTTTTGACCTTTCATAGGCGGTGCCGATACCTTTCTCCTCTGCGCTTTTTAGCGCGCTAGGTGCTTGCCCCTGTTAAGAAATTAATGGATGC
>JBIIRQ010000043.1:0-6275 GCA_044341445.1 Candidatus Planktophila sp. | reverse complement strand
TGCCTTCTTGAAAGCCTCTTTTGCATGCGCACTCTGTGGCATATCTGCAAGATCTACGCCACCAACAACAAGTGCATCAAGATCATTACTGTGAACAGCATCAATCATTGCGCGAACGCTGCGACCAGGAAGTGAAGGAACTGTGCTGACACCCCATGCAGCTGCGATATCTACACGTGCTGCAGAATCTGAAACTGGGCGGCCGCCAGGAAGAAGGTGGCTAAATGCGCCAGCTTCTAATGCGCCTCGTTCACCAGCGCGACGTGGGATCCACGCAATCTTTGCCCCTGTCTTTTCAGCAAGCGTGCGTGCAGCAGAGAGTAATCCAGCGCTCTCTGATGCGCGTTCGCCCACTAAAATTACTGACTTAGCGGTGAGTGAGATAGCAGCTAACGCTTGTGCTTCGCTGCCTGGAGCTACCTTAACAAATTTTGCCTTGAGTTTATCCATTGCAATGGACCCCTTCGTTGCAACAGATGTCACTGCTAGTCCACGCTTTTTGAAGTTTTTATTTAAGCGCAAGAAGACGATTGGTGATTCTTCCTCAGGTTCAAATGCAACAAGGAGTACATGATCAGCAACATCGATATCGCGGTATTGAACTGCAGAGCCGACAACAGTTGAAGCAAGGAAATTTGCCTCTTCATCAGATGTCATACGTGTGCGGAAATCAATGTCATTTGTATTGAGTGCAATACGCGCAAACTTTGCATATCCATATGCATCTTCAACTGTTGGGCGACCTCCAACGATCACGCCTGCTCGCTTGCCAACAAGTCCAGCTGCTGCTGCGGCTAGAGCTTCAGGCCACGATGCTGGTACAAGTTCACCTTCGGCGTTACGTACAAGCGGCTGAGTTAAGCGATTTTGTGAAGTGATGTACTTAAATGCCCAACGTCCCTTATCGCAGTTCCACTCTTCGTTTACCGCAGGATCATCTCCAGCTAGGCGACGGAGAGTTTTTCCACGACGTACATCGGTACGCATGTCACATCCTGATGCACAATGCTCACAAGCCGACGGAGTTGAAACGAGATCGAATGGACGCGCGCGGAAACGGTATGAAGCTCCGGTGAGTGCACCAACTGGACAGATTTGAATCGTGTTTCCTGAGAAATAGGATTTAAATGGATCGTTCTCGTAGATGCCTACTTGTTGTAAGGCTCCGCGCTCATTAAGAGTAATAAATGGATCGGATGCAATTTGTTCGGAGAAGCGCGTGCAACGTGCACATAAGACGCAACGTTCGCGATCAAGAAGCACCTGTGATGAAATATTAATTGGCTTTTCGAAGATACGTTTTACTCCGCCGAGTCGAGCTGTTGGATTTCCATTAGACATCGCTTGATTTTGCAGCGGGCACTCGCCGCCTTTATCGCAGACTGGGCAATCAAGTGGGTGGTTTCCAAGCAGAAGTTCCATCACACCTTTCTGCGCCTTATCGGCAACAGGAGATGTGAGCTGAGTCTTTACAATCATGTTGGGTTCAACTGGGATTGTGCATGACGCCTGTGGCTTTGGAAATGCGCGGCCGTTAATCTCAATATCAACAAGGCATTGACGACATGCGCCAACTGGATCAAGAAGTGGGTGATCGCAGAATCGTGGAATTTGAATTCCAAGTTTTTCTGCTGCACGGATAACAAGTGTGCCCTTAGGAACACTTACTTCAAATCCGTCGATGACGACAGTAATCAACTCCACTGCAACGGCGCTCTCTTGTGTAGTCATTATTTACTAGCTCCTACAAAAAGAGTTGATTGGACTGGATCAAATGGGCATCCACCTTGAGTTAAGTGGGCGATGTATTCGTCGCGGAAATACTTGATAGATGAGGTGATTGGGCTTGTTGCGCCATCACCGAGTGCGCAGAATGAGCGCCCCATGATGTTGTCACAGAGATCGAGAAGTTTTTCAAGATCTGCCTCTGTTCCGACTCCTGCTTCGAGATCGCGCAAGATTTGAACTAGCCACCATGTGCCTTCGCGACATGGTGTGCACTTGCCGCATGATTCATGCTTATAAAACTCAGTCCAACGTAGCACTGCGCGAACAACGCACGTTGTCTCATCAAAGATCTGAAGTGCCTTTGTACCAAGCATCGACCCTGCCGCAGATACACCTTCGTAATCAAGTGGAATATCGAGATGAGCATCTGTAAACAGTGGAGTGGAAGATCCACCTGGTGTCCAGAACTTGAGTTTGTGGCCGGTGCGTACTCCCCCAGCAAGTTCAAGAATTTCACGAAGTGTAATTCCAAGCGGTGCTTCAAATTGTCCTGGGTTATTTACATGGCCCGAGAGTGAGTACAGCGTTGCACCCTTTGACTTTTCCGTACCCATTGCTTGGTACCACTCAGCACCATTTGCAATGATTGCCGGAACTGATGCAATTGATTCAACATTGTTTACAACAGTTGGCTTGGCATATAAACCTGCAATGGCAGGAAATGGTGGACGAAGACGAGGTTGTCCGCGGAAACCTTCGAGTGAATCCAAGAGAGCCGTCTCTTCGCCACAGATATATGCACCTGCGCCGATATGTAGAACGACATCAACGCCTTTACCAAGTAGCCCGGCAGCGTATGCATCCGTGATTGCTTGGTTAACGCGACGAACAACGTGGGTGACTTCACCGCGAATATAGATAAATGCTTGCTTTGCGCGAATTGCATGGCAAGCAATAATGCATCCTTCGATTAAAACGTGTGGATTAGCCATCAATAGCGGCGTATCTTTACACGTACCTGGCTCTGATTCATCTGCATTAACAACAAGATAATGATCTTTGTTATCGCCCTGCGGAATAAATCCCCACTTCATGCCAGTAGGAAAACCAGCGCCGCCACGTCCGCGCAATCCTGAATCTTTAATCATCTGGATTACTGCATCTGGATCCATCGCTAAGGCTTTTTCTGCAGCCTTATATCCACCGTGACGCTTGTATCCCTCTAAAGTAAATGAATCTTTCTCATCCCAATGAGCTGAAAGAATCGGTGTGAGCGTTGCCATTACTTGCCCTCCATCTTTCGAGCCAGATTAAGACCAAGGAGCGTTGCAGAACCCGCCTGCACACCTTCGCCAGCAAGACCATCGTTGAGTCCTGCCAAAACTGCTGATGCTTCCTTATATGTAACAAGGCGATTAGGTCCGCGTGTAGGTGCAGGTGGATTTCCAGCGCGTGCACCATCGACCAAAGTTTTTGCAGATTCAACAGTTTGGTTGTCGTAGAACTCCCAATTGGCCATCACAACAGGTGCGTAATCACAGGCTGCATTGCACTCGATATGCTCCAATGAAACTTTTCCATCTGCAGTTACGCCATCGTTTTCAATTCCAAGATGTTCTTTTAGCGCACTGAAGATCGCATCTCCACCCATAACAGCGCAGAGAGTGTTTGTGCACACACCCACGTGATACTCACCGATTGGGTTGAACTTGTATTGAGTGTAGAAAGTGGCAACAGCAGAAACTTCTGCAGTTGCGATTTCAAGCATTTCTGCAATGTTTTCAATACCAGAGTTGGTGACATAGCCGGCAACTGATTGCACATAGTGCAGTAGTGGCATGATCGCAGAACGCTTACGTGGGTAACGTGCAACAATCGAGTTCATAACTTCTTGGTTAAGAGTTGGGTCTACAGATGACATTAGCGGTCAACTCCTCCCATCACAGGATCGATTGATGCAACTGCGCCGATGATGTCGGCGATCATTCCGCCTTCACTCATTGCAGATGTTGATTGCAAATTATTAAATGATGGTTCACGGAAGTGAACGCGGTAAGGACGAGTTCCACCATCAGATACGACGTGAGCAGCTAGTTCACCACGTGGTGATTCAACTGCCGCGTACACCTGGCCTGCTGGAACGCGGAATCCTTCTGTGACAAGTTTGAAGTGGTGAATAAGTGATTCCATCGAGCTACCCATGATTTCGCGGATGTGATCGAGTGAGTTGCCGAGGCCATCAGCGCCAAGAGCTAATTGAGCCGGCCAAGCAATCTTCTTATCTGCAACCATGACCGGTGCACCGTTAAGCGCATCTAGTTTATCTAGCGCCTGTTCGATGATTCGTAGCGATTGTTCGAGCTCTGCCATGCGAATTAAGAAACGACCATAGACATCGCAGGTATCTGCTGTGATTACATCAAATTGATAATTTTCGTATCCACAATACGGAGACATCTTGCGCAAGTCCCAAGGAAGTCCGGTCGAGCGTAGAACTGGACCGGTGATTCCAAGAGTGGTGCAGCCTGCAAGATCGAGGTATCCGATACCAACAGTGCGCTTCATCCAAATGGTGTTTCCAACCAAAAGCTTCTCATTATCTTTAAAGTTTTTGCGAAGCGTCTTAACAAGTTCGCGCAGACGGGTTGTCATGCCGGCGGGTAGATCTTGCTGTACTCCACCTGGACGCACATAAGCCATATTCATACGAAGGCCTGTGATCGCTTCAAAAGCATCGAGAACCATTTCGCGTTCGCGGAATGCAAAGAACATCGGTCCCATCGCACCAAGTTCGAGTGCGCCGGTACCGAGTGCAACCATGTGAGATGAGATTCGGTTGAGCTCCATCATAAGAACGCGGATTACTGATGCGCGCTCTGGCACATCCTCTGTAATTCCCAATAGTTTTTCAATTGCAAGGCAGTATGCAGTTTCGTTAAAGACTGGGCTGAGGTAATCCATACGTGTAGCAAAGGTGGTTCCTTGAGTCCATGAGCGGTACTCCATGTTTTTTTCAATACCAGTGTGCAAATATCCGATACCTGGGCGAACTTCTGTAATGGTCTCGCCTTCAAGTTCCAGAACAAGGCGTAGAACTCCGTGTGTAGATGGGTGCTGTGGACCCATATTTACAATGATGCGCTCTTCTTTCGCCTCACCAATTTCAGAGACGAGTTCATCCCAGTCTCCACCAGTTACTGAATAGACAGTGCCTTCAGTTGTTTCGCGAGAGGACGCGTATGGATCAAAAGTTGTTGTCACTGGTATGACCTCCGCTCTGATGGAGCAGGCGTTGTTGCACCTTTGTACTCAACAGCAATTCCGCCGAGTGGATAATCTTTACGTTGTGGGTGACCGTCCCAATCATCTGGCATCAAAATGCGAGTAAGCCCAGGATGGCCATCAAAGATAATTCCAAACATGTCAAAAGTTTCGCGCTCGTGCCAATTGTTGCCACCCCACACATCAACAACTGATGGAATGTGTGGATCAGAATCAGCTGTAGAAACTTCAAGGCGAATGCGCTGGTTTTTAGTCATTGAAAGCAATGGGTAGACAGCCACCAATTCGCTACCGGTGCGCTCTGGGTAGTGGACTCCTGAAACGCCCATGCACATTTCAAAGAGCAACTTATCGCGCAGGATACGAGCAACCTCAACCAGGCGATCTTTCTTGATGTGAAGTGTGAGTTCGCCGCGATCTACAACAACACGGGTAATTGCATCAGCAAAGTCTGGATATGCGCGCTCGAGGTCATCGGCTACTTGATCAAAATATCCACCAAATGGGCGCTCTGTGGAACCGGTAGCTGCCGCAGTTGCAACAAGGCCGCCGTAGCCTGATGTATCACCAGTGCCGCGCGCGCCAAACATTCCTTGCTGAGTCTCACTCATTATGCATGAGTCCCTTCGAGTGGAAAGGAGCCAAGTTGGATCGTTGGGCGAGCATTTAACGCTGCTTTTTCAACCTCTTTGATTATGGCTTCACGATTTGGCCCAAGGGATGTATTACTAATTTGTTCGTGCAATTTAATAATCGCATCTAATAACTGTTCTGGACGTGGTGGGCATCCTGGAAGATAGATATCAACTGGAACAACGTGATCGACGCCTTGCACGATTGCGTAGTTGTTAAACATTCCACCTGAAGAAGAACATGCACCCATTGCAATTACCCATTTCGGCGCAGTCATTTGATCGTAAATTTGACGCAGTACGGGGGCCATCTTCTGTGACACTCGACCAGCGACAATCATGAGATCTGCTTGGCGAGGTGAAGCGCTAAAACGTTCCATTCCAAAGCGTGAAATATCATGTCGCGGAGCTGAACCAGCCGCCATCATTTCAATTGCACAGCACGCTAGACCAAAAGTGGCTGGCCAGAGTGAGCTCTTGCGCATATAACCAGCTAAACCTTCAACAGTTGAGAGAAGGATTCCACTTGGTAACTTATCTTCAAGACCCATGTCTTAATCCCATTCCAATCCACCACGTCGCCACACATATGCGAAAGCGACAAAAATTGTGCCGATAAAAATTGCCATTTCA
>JBIIRQ010000042.1:0-6287 GCA_044341445.1 Candidatus Planktophila sp. | reverse complement strand
CGCCTCCGCTGATGGCAAGGCCGCTTTTCTCTTTATCTATGCCGATATCGAAAATTTTGATTTCGAAGGATATGGGGCTGTAGGTAAAACCGTCTCTGAGAATTTCGATGGTAAGTACAAATCACTCGAGGTTTATGCCGGTGGTGGAGCAGTTGTCACCAATGCAATCAACTCCAAGATTAAGACCGATCTTTTATTGGCTGAAGGAATAGCAATTCCATTAACTTTCATCTTGCTCGCCTTTGTATTTGGCGCACTCGTTGCATCAGCTATGCCACTTGTTGTCGGTGTTGGCGCAATTCTTGGCTCGTTTTTCCTTACATACCTTCTTACCCTCGTTACTGATGTAAGCGTATTCGCCCTTAATCTCATTACAGGGCTGGGCTTAGGTCTCGGTATCGATTACGCGCTTCTGATAGTAAATCGCTTCCGAGAAGAGATGCATAACGGAAAGAGCATCGAAGAGAGCGCCATTATTACTGTAGGCACAGCGGGCAAGACCGTCTTCTACTCGGGCCTGACGGTAATGGTCACACTCAGCGCGCTCTTACTCTTTCCGCTGAACTTTCTTAAATCTTTTGGCTATGCCGGTGTAATCGTCACACTCTTTGCAATCTTTGGTGCACTGATTCCACTACCTGCACTCCTGGCAATCTTAGGTAAGCGCGTGAATAAAGGTGTTATTCGTAAAGGTGGCCTTGCACCGAAAGAAGATGGGCGCTGGGCAAAAACTGCTCGCACTGTGATGGCACGTCCGGTTCCCGTTGTCATAGGTTCACTTGCGCTTCTCATTGTCATGGCGATGCCAATCGTAAATATCGCTTTCGCACAAGTAGATTCTCGAGTACTTCCAGCATCTGATCGCGCTGCAATCAGCTCGCAGGTAATTGAAGAACGATTTGCAAGTTTTGAAGGTAGTCCGATCGAGGTAATTCTCCCCGATGGCGCAGGACGGGAAAGCACTCTTAATTCATTTTTAGCACAGGCAAAGAATGTTGAAGGTATTACTCGCGTGGGCGAACTTGAATATGCAGGTAATGACATTCGTATTCAGATAATCCCAGGGACCAGTTCACGCTCCCTTGATGCAGAAAGACTTATCAAGGAGTTACGCGCACTTGATAAACCAGAAGGCTTGCTCATTGGTGGAGTTGCAGCTGACTTCACCGACTCACAGGGCGGTATCGCACGAACGCTTCCGTGGGCACTGGGTTGGATCGGATTTGCAGTTTTCATACTCATCTTTGTTTTTACCGGATCTATCATCTTGCCGATTAAGGCCGTTCTTCTTAATGGTTTATCTCTCGTCGCCACACTCGGTGTCATCACATGGATCTTTATCGATGGAAACCTCAAGTGGCTTGTTGGTGATTTCACAGTCACCGGCACCTTAGATACAGGCTCTGTGATCTTGGTAGCTGTTGTTGTCTTTGGGCTTTCTATGGATTATGAACTCTTCTTACTCTCACGTATTCGTGAAGAGCATCTCGCCGGTAAATCAAATGTCGAAGCAGTTGCAGTAGGCCTACAGCGCTCTGCTCGCATCATTACCGCAGCCGCACTTCTTCTAGCTGTCGTCTTTGCCGCCTTTATAACAAGTGGAGTGACTTCAATCAAAATGCTCGGCTTTGGAGTCGCCTTTGCCGTTCTTCTCGATGCAACTCTCATTCGCGCACTTTTGGTCCCTGCCCTCATGCGCTTATTCGGTGAACGTAACTGGTGGGCGCCTAAGAGTCTTCGCAGATTTACTCTCACTCACTAAGAGGGCTTACCCTTAGGCCATGGATCTGATTGCCAGCCTGCAGTGTGCTGACCAACCCGGCATTGTTCATGCAATGACCAGCGCGGTCTTGGCCTGTGGTGGAAATATCATTGAAAACCAGCAGTTCACAGATGAACCAACAAATACCTTTGTTATGCGTACCCGTTTTGAAACTTCACAAGGCTTAGATGCTGCACGGAAGAGTTTAACTGAGGGCTTAAGCAAATTCTCGCCCGCTCTACATATTCGCCCAACGGATGAGAAGCCGCGCGCGTTAGTTCTAGTAACTAAAGAAAGCCACTGCTTGCGAGATTTGCTATACCTTCTTGAACTTGGTGAGCTACCGATAGAAATTCCATTAATTGTCTCTAACCATGAGGATCTGCGCGCTCTCGTTGAATCGCATGGATTTACCTTTGCCCACCTTCCCGTGACTGCCTCAACAAAGGCTGAGCAAGAGAAAGCACTACTCACACTCATCAAAGAACACTCCATCGACTTTGTAGTCCTTGCTCGTTACATGCAAGTTCTCTCTAATGAATTTTGCGCCGCACTTCCTGGGAGAATCATTAACATTCACCACTCATTCTTACCAGGATTTAAAGGTGCCAAGCCTTATCACCAAGCACACGCTCGCGGAGTAAAAATCATTGGAGCGACAGCACACTTTGTTACTTCAGATCTTGATGAAGGTCCAATCATTGAGCAAGATATTGCTCATGTTTCACACACATCTACACCTGAAGATTTAATTGCGCTAGGTCGAGATATTGAGCGTCGTGTACTTGCTAAAGCTGTACGCCTCTATGCTCAAGATCGAATATTTATCGTCGGCCAACGCACAGTTGTTTTTTCTTAATCACCGTTTCAAGCGAGCCTGAACAGCTGCCAGTCGATCTTTTCGCTTTTGAATTGTCTTCATCACTGTTGCTATAGCGCTCTCTATTGCGGCAAAGGAAGCCCGCTCACTTGCTGGTAGTTTGGCAAGGGCTGCGGTAATAGCAGACCTATTCTTGTTATCACTCTTAATAAGTCCGATCTCTTGCAACATTGATGCGCTTATGCGTTTACTCGTTGCCACAATATCGACGACTTCAAACTTGCGGGCAATCTTGAGGATCTCACCGAGATCACTGCGGCGTTCTATGGGAAGTGCCGCTATCTCGGCGCTGACTTCGCCAAGATTTTTCACGGTGATGCCAGAAATACCTGCGCGCGCAAACTTCGCAATTGTCAGGGGTGCAGATGAATTAGCTGCTAACTCAGAGCGGGCAGATGCTTGTGCTGAGTTAGCAGCCCGTACTGCCTCACGGGCAGCAGCTGCCAGCGCTTCAGCAGATGGTGCAGTCGGTGCAGTCGGTGCAGTTAGAGATGCAATCTTTACCTCGGCTAAAACCAAAGTAGCAAGGCTTGCGGCAACGAGTGCTTGTGCGGCACTAGTGAGTGCGGTGTAAGCAGATCGCGCAGATGCAACAGCAGATGTATTGGAAGTAGTTATTAAATCAACTGCGGGTAGCGCTGCAATTAATGAATCAAAGGTGGCTGCAGCTGGTTCAGCCTCGAACTCAGCGACTGTTATAACACTCAGACCATTCCATTTGCCTTCATCTAGAGGGAAGCTTGCTTTAATTGCAGAATCATTTACAACTGCTTTTGCAGTGGCAGGAGCGCTTAGGCTGGAAGAAACACCTGTTGGAACCTCACCCCCCAGAAAGCGCGCGGTTTCCAGTGCGGTTCCAAAGAATGCATCTTCGCCAATTGAGGTTGCACTGCTCGTGATGGTGATACTTCTTATCCCACTACTTTGAAAGGCGTTGTTAGTAATTGACGTGACGCCAGCTGGAATTGTTATGGTTGTCAGACCATCAGTGCTGTAGAACGATTGGTATGCAATCGAAGTAACGGTACTCGGAATAGTTATGCTTGTAGGTGCACTGGCACCAAAAAAAGCTCGATGGCCGATTGTGGTAACGCCATCTGGAATGACATAGGAAGAACCAGCTTTTGAAGCTGGGTAAGCAATAAGTGTTGTTCCACTTTTGTTGAACAAAACAGAATCAATACTTTTAAAGTCTTCATTGTCAGCGCCCACTGTAATACTTTGAAGTCCGCTATACCCAATAAATGCGCTATCTCCAATAGCCACGACGCTATCGGGAATAGTGATGCTTGTAATCCCTGTGTAGGCAAAAGCATCTCCTCCAATTGTGGTAACGCTTGAAGGAATCGTGAAAGCTGTAAGACTGTTTCCTACTTCATAAAATGCTGCGTGATTGATCAAAAGAAGTGTGCTATCAGATTCAAAGGTGACACTTGCGAGGGATGTAGCCTGTTGAAAGGCGCTCACGCCGATAGATGTAACGGCCGCGGGAATGGTGATGCTCGTGAGGGATGTCGCACCTCGAAAGGCATTTGAGTTGATGGATGTGACACCCGCAGGAATGGTGATGCTTGTGAGGGATGTAGCCACATAAAATGCACCTTCACTGATTGATGTGATTTTACTTCCTGCTGCAAAGGTGATGCTTGTCAGGGCTGCCGCAGCAAATGCATAGTCACCGATTGAGGTGACGTTTGCAGGAATTGTGATACTTGTAAGAGATGAGGTGGTGTTAAATGCATTAGCACTGATTGTGGTGACACTTTCAGGGATAGTGATGTTTGCAAGAGATGAGGCGCTGTTAAATGCGCTAACACCGATTGAGGTGAGTTGACTTCCTGTTGCAAAGGTAACGGTCGTGAGGGATGTGGCCTGTGAAAATGTAGACTCACCGATTGTGGTAACACTTGCTGGAATTGTGATACTTGTGAGGGATGTGTTCAGCTTAAATGCATTAGCAGCGATTGAGGCAACTCCGTCAGGAATAGTGATATCACCCGTACAGGTTCCGATTCCAGTAACTTCTGTGGCAGTTCCTGCGAGTGAACATCCATTTGCACTAGCGACGGGTGTAGATAAGCCTGAAGAAAGAATTACTAAGGCTACGGCCAGACCAAAGAAACGTCTCATTTGTTCTCATTTATATAGGAACCATTTGAGACGGCCTGTTGTCGTCTGGAGCTGGTGTTTAACTTCTGACCTCGAAAGTATAAAGTTCAAAAGATTGGGGTGCAACACATTCAAGTAGTCAAATTACAGTCTATGGGAAAATCTATGGGAAAAATCTTCGCAGTAGGTTACATTGTTAAAAACTTCGTGGAGTTAAACGAAAAATCTGGTGTCCCCGGCGGGAGTTGAACCTGCGACCTACCGCTTAGGAGGCGGTTGCTCTATCCACTGAGCTACGGGGACTAAAAACGTGCGTACTTGGCAAAGGTTATCGTTACGACTAACCTAGCCTCAACACGCTCATTTCGGAGTGTGAAACGAACTATATGAAAGGCCACCCATGAAAGCGCTCGTTATCGGCGCAGGCGGAGTTGGCAGTGCAATCGCAAATATCGCATCCCGTAGACCATTTATTAAGCAGATGGTCCTTGCTGATCGCAACCTGTCACGAGCCGAAGCCGCAATAACAAAGTTAAAGGATTCACGATTCTCCGCGGCGGAGGTGAATGCTGCAGAACTTGAGGATATACGAGCTCTTATTCGTAAGGCGAAGCCAGATATTGTCATTAACGCGGTTGATCCACGATTTGTAATGCCGATCTTTTTGGCATGCGAAATCGAAAATACTAATTACATGGATATGGCGATGTCGCTTTCTCGCCCGCATCCTCATTATCCAAACTCTGAAACTGGCGTGAAGTTGGGCGATGAGCAATTTGCGCGCGACTGGAACTGGGGTGAGCGCGGTATCTACGCCCTTGTTGGTATGGGTATTGAGCCTGGCATGAGCGATATCTTTGCTCGCTATGCCTCAGATGAACTCTTCTCACGACTTGATGAAGTGACTATCTTCGACGGTTCAAATCTTACCGTTGAAGGTGCTGACTTTGCTCCATCGTTTTCCATTTGGACAACAATCGAAGAGTGTCTCAACCCGCCATTGGTCTGGGAGGACGGACGTGGCTGGTTTACGACAGAACCATTTAGCGAACTTGAAGTCTTTGATTTCCCTGAAGGAATCGGGCCGGTTGAGTGTGTCAACGTTGAGCACGAAGAAGTTGTACTTATTCCACAGAAGGTTGATGCCAAGAAAGTTCGCTTTAAGTATGGACTTGGCTCTGAATTCATCTCAACCCTAAAGACAATTCACATGCTTGGAATGGATCGTAAAGATTCGATCAACGTGCAAGGTGTTCAGGTTTCACCACGAGATCTACTTGCAGCAGCACTTCCTGATCCAGCAACACTTGGTGCACGCATGCGCGGAAAAACGTGTGCTGGCACGTTTGTAAAGGGCCTTGATAAGCAAGGAAAACCGAAGGCTGTTTATATCTATAACGTTGTAGATAATGCGTGGTCTATGGAAAATTACGGTGATCAGGCTGTTGTTTGGCAGACCGCAATTAACCCCGTCATGGCTATGGAACTTATCCATAAAGGAATCTGGAAACCTGAAGGAGTTAATGGTCCTGAATG
>JBIIRQ010000040.1:0-6296 GCA_044341445.1 Candidatus Planktophila sp. | reverse complement strand
TTTAAGGCCAGAGATTGTGCGCATAAGAGTTGTCTTACCAGCTCCATTTGAACCAATGACAGTTGTGAGTTCACCTTGATTGACCGAGAAGGTGATTCCATCGAGCGCGCGAATTGCACCGTGTGAAACGGTGAGTCCGTTAATTCTTAACATTAAGCCACACCCGTTCCGAGGTAGGCAGCGATCACTGCAGGGTCGCGTCGAACAGTCTCGGCACTACCACTTGCAATTACTTCACCAAAGTTAAGAACATAGAGTTCATCACAGACGCTCATCACAACATCCATATGGTGTTCGACAATAAGAATTGACATCGCAGAACGGAGATTGCGAATCAGGCCATTCATCCATTCAATATCTTGTGAACCTAAGCCACCAGCTGGTTCATCGAGCATCAAAATCTTTGGTTCGCTTACGAGTGCACGTGCGATAGCAACTCGTTTCGTATCTGGGTATGAGAGAGCATCAGCGCGTTTATCTGCAAGGCTGCCAGCGTAGACTCGCTCGAGCGCCCAATGAGCTCGCTGACGAAGTTCGCGTTCATCTCTCTTGTTACGTCCAAATCCGGCAGAGATCAGACCGGTTGAAGCAAATTTCTGTGCACCGATCATTACGTTCTCTGTAACTGTCAGATCTGGAAATAGACCAACGCCTTGAAGTGTTCGAGATATTCCTAAAGATGTGAGTTGGTGAGTAGCCGGCCAATCATGCGACTTTCCGTTCAAGGTAAGTTTTCCTGAAGTCGGCTCCACAATTCCGCAGATTGCATTGAACAGAGTTGTCTTACCTGCACCGTTGGGTCCAATGAGACCTACAACTTGATTGCTATCGAGATTAAGAAAGACATCATCGAGTGCGGTGAGGCCGCCGAACTTAACGGTGAGATTGGAGATAGAGAGAAGTGAATCTTTACTCATCTACTCCCCCACTTCTGTAGCTAGCGATTGCGATCGGTAGATTCTAGGCACTCGAGGGCCAATTCGTGTAACTATCTCGTAATTAATAGAGCCGGATGCACTGCCCCAATCCTCAGCCGTGTAACCCCCTGCGATGCCATCGCCAAATATCTCAACCCAATCCCCCGAAATCGCCGCAGAGTCAGGGCCAAGATCAACAACGAATTGATCCATAGATACTCGGCCAATGATTGGTGCGCGTCTGCCATGGACAAAAATTCCAGCACCTTGTGCAATGCGCGGAATGCCATCTGCATATCCCATTGCAACAATTCCTAACTTTGTGTAACGATCTGTTATCGCAGTTGCACCGTAACCAACAGGAGAATGAGCAGGAACATCTTTTACCAAATAAAGTTTTGCATGAAGTGACATCGCAGCTTTGAGATCAAGTGAGACAGAAGTACCGAGAGTTTTTACATCTGGTGTTAATCCATACATGGCAATGCCTGTGCGAACCATATCGAAACGAGAATCTGGATCTTTTAACGTGGCAGCAGAGTTTGATAGATGGTGAAGTGCATCTGTGACGCCGAGCGAGTTAAGTTTCTTTGTCATATCTATGAAACGATCGCGTTGCTCTAGATTCTGTTTCTCGCCCGGCTCATCCGCACGAGCAAAGTGCGAAAAGATTCCAACAATCTCGATTCCGGCAAGATGGCTCGAATCAAGGAGATCCCATTCAGATAAAAACCCACCACGAGTCATTCCCGAATCAACTTCAAGATGAACCCGAGCTGGACGATCAGAAACAGCAGCGGAAATTTCCTTGAGCGCAACCAATGATGGAGCCGCTACATCTATATTGCGCTCGATAGCAGATTTGTAATCTGATCCGGGAGGAAGAAGCCAGGCAAGGATAGGTGCGGTGATCCCAGCATCGCGAAGTGCAATTGCTTCTTCCAAGAGTGCGACTCCGAGTGAGGTAGCGCCACCGGCTAGCGCTGCGCGTGCCACAGGGAGAAGACCGTGACCATACGCATCGGCCTTTACAACAGCCATGAGATCTACACCTGCAATGTTCTTTAAATGTGCAACATTTGCGGTGATGCGATCGAGATCAATCCGTGCCTCTGCCCGATTAAATGTTGTCATCGCTCGAGAACCACCATCGCAGATGCAATTCCACCATCGTGTGAAAGAGAAAGGTGAACCTGCGCGCCATCTACAAGGTCGGCGATACCTCCACGGAAGAGAAAAGCGGGTTTTCCATTTTCGAGATTAATCACTTCAGCATCGTGCCATGACAATCCATGTTCAGGGCTGAGGGCTTTATAGAGCGCTTCTTTGGCGGCAAAGCGTGCAGCAAGTGAGGCAGTTGATTTGGTGCGCTCTGCAGGTGTGAAGAGTTTTTCTAGGAGAGCTGGAGTTCGATTGATACTTTCAGTAAAGCGTTCGATGTCGACAACATCAATGCCGATTCCATCAATCATGCCCTCAAGTCTAGTGCAGTTGGCTTTTCGAGGGAACATACCTATCTACTGCGATAACGGCTACTAAGAGAGCGCTGCCTACAAATAAACCGCCCAACAAGTCTGTAAACCAATGCGTATGACGTATAAGTGAAACGGTACAAACCGTGAGTGAGATAAGTGCAACACCGGCACTTGCAAGTCGGCCCTGATAGCGATCAACGCGGGCGTATCGATAAATCAAATAAGCCAAAATTCCCCAGGTAAGAACGGCATTCGATGCATGGCCACTGGGATATGACATTCCACCTGCATGTAACAAATCAATTCCAAGACGTGGTTTTGTTCGACCTAAAAGTAACTTTGCTGATCCAACTATGAGATTTAGGAGTAAGAGCGAGAGCAGCGCTAAATTAAGTGGACGCCATGTCTTAAATTTCCATGCGATGTATATGGCGGCTATCAGTAGCGCCGTAGCCGTCACACCACGCAGACCTAAATCATCTAAGCGGCGCAAGATAAAGCCAGCGAGCCCCTCAAACTGTGGTTTAGATGAGCTGTTGATTTTTTTATCAAAATAGGTGAGCGGGCCATATGTGTAGACCTGCTGTGTGACAAGCAAGAACCCACCAAATAAAACTGCCGACCAACGAAGGGCTCTATTTCGCTGATTTTTTCGGATTGTGGCAACAGGCATTACCTACTCCACCGTCACAGACTTAGCGAGGTTACGCGGTTGGTCCACATCATTACCTCGAGTGACAGCCATTTCATATGCAAAGACTTGGAGTGGGACTGTTGCTAAAATTGGTTGAAGGAGAGCCGGAGCTGCCGGGATTCGGATGATGTGCTCTGCGCCAACAACTACATCTCCCTCCTGCGCAATTACAATCACTCGCGCACCACGTGCCTTCACTTCTTGAATATTGCTCAGCATCTTCTCATCAAGTGCATTTTCATGACCAGATGGCAATATCGCAATCACCGGTGTCTGCTTCACTGAATCGATCAGCGCGATAGGGCCATGCTTGAGTTCGCCTCCTGCAAAACCTTCTGCATGAATGTAAGCGAGCTCTTTTAGCTTGAGCGCACCTTCCAGTGCTACAGGGAAACCAACATTTCTGCCAAGGAAAAGAACTGTGTCCGATGAGGCGAACTTGCGAGTCAATTCGCGAAGTGGCTCAACTGTCTCAAGGATCTGTTCGATCTGAGCTGGCAGTTCGAGCATTTGGTGATAAATAGTTTTTACCTGCGCGTCGCTAAGTTCACCGCGCACTTGTGCCAGTTTTAACCCCAGGAGATAAACAGCAACAATCTGGGTGAGTAAAGCTTTCGTTGATGCAACTGCGATCTCTGGACCGGCATGTGTATAGATCACCGCATCTGATTCGCGCGGAATCGTCGAGCTGTTTGTATTACAGATCGCAAGTACTCGTGCACCGGCAGCTTTTGCATGGCGAACTGCCATCAAGGTATCCATCGTCTCACCTGATTGCGAGATAGCAACAACTAGTGTGGAGCTATCAACGATTGGATCGCGATATCGGTACTCACTTGCGATCTCTACCTCTACGCTGATCTTTGCCCACTTTTCAATCGCATACTTTGCGACCATTCCCGCGTGATAAGCGGTGCCGCATGCGATGACAACAATCTTTTTAAGCGCTGCAATTTCAGCATCACTCATATGAAGTTCATCAATCAAGATCTGATCGTTATCGCTTAAGCGACCAATTAAGGTGTCAGCGACAGCTTTAGGTTGCTCGAAGATCTCTTTTAGCATGAAGTGAGTGAAGCCACCCTTCTGCGCAGCCGATGCATCCCACGTAATCTCATATTCACGAGGTGCAACCGGCTTTCCAGCGAGATCAATAATGTCGATGGTCTCTGGCGTAATTGTGATGATCTCATCTTGACCTAATTCAATGGCGCGCTTGGTGTAATCGATAAAGGCTGCAACATCAGATGCCAAGAAATTTTCGCCATCGCCAATACCTGCAACAAGTGGAGAATTTCTACGGACTCCCACGATTCGCTCTGGATCATCGGCATGAATGGCGAGCAAGGTAAATGATCCACGAAGGAGTTTTACCGCTGCGCGCATCGCTTGCGTGAGATCTCCCCCGTGTTCTTTACGTAGCTCTGATAAGAGGTGGGCCACTGATTCAGTATCTGTATCTGATGAAAATGTATGTCCGCGCGATTCCAGGGCTGCCTTGAGCTCTGAATAGTTTTCAATAATTCCGTTATGAATTACAGCCAACTTACCTTCGTTATCAACATGGGGGTGGGCATTGCGATCAGTTGGTCCGCCGTGCGTTGCCCAACGAGTATGGCTAATTCCTGAATGAACGGTTGGAATATTTGGCGATAGTGCACTTTCTAAGTTTGCTAATTTGCCAGCACGCTTTTCAATAAAGAGCGATGTAGGTGTGCCAAGTGCGATTCCAGCAGAGTCATAGCCGCGATATTCAAGTCTACGGAGTCCTTCGATAAGTGGATCAACTGCAGATCGTGCGCCTGTGTATCCCACAATGCCGCACATCTATGACTCTCCTTCTTGTCAATCCAAATTACAGAGAAAGTTCTTTTCTTACGATATCTGCAAGAGTTGTCGCAACCTCAGAGGCAAGGTTATCACTCGAGGCTTCCACCATCACTCTTACTAGGTTTTCAGTACCTGAGGCGCGAAGTAGTACTCGCCCTGATGATCCCAATCTTGCCTCTGCCGCCTTTACCGCATCGGCAATTGCAGAATTACTTGCTAACTTATCTTTAGCAACGCCTTTTACATTGATCAGAATTTGTGGAAAACGAGTCATCACAGATGCGAGCTCTGCCAAAGGTTTCTTGCTGCGAGCAACTTCTTGCGCTAAGGCAAGTGCTGTGAGAAGTCCATCACCAGTATTTGCAAACTTTCGCATAATCACGTGGCCGGATTGTTCTCCACCTAAAACATAATTTTTTTCAAGCATGAGCTCTAGCACGTAGCGATCACCGACTGGTGTTTTCTCAACTGCGATGCCTGCCTTCTCCATTGCTTGCAAAAAGCCAAGATTGCTCATCACCGTTCCAACAATCGTGTCAGCCTTGAGTTCACCTTGCGCCTTCATTCCAATTGCGAGAATAGCCATAATCATGTCGCCATCAACTTCGTTACCTTGGGCATCTACTGCAAGGCAGCGATCGGCATCACCGTCATGAGCAATTCCAAAATCAGCGCCTTCTTTCACAACCGCTGCTTTCAGGTTTGCCAGGTAGGTGGATCCACAATTGTCATTGATATTCCAACCATCTGGTGTATGAGAAATCGCAATGACTGTGGCACCGGCGCGGGCAAGGAGATCAGGTGCGACAAAAGATGATGCACCGTTTGCGCAGTCGACAACGATCTTTAACCCATCTAATCGAGTAGTCAGTGATGTCAGTAGGTGCTCGATGTACTTCTCTTTCGCACCGACATCATTGATTGCTCGTCCAACACCTCGGCCCGTTGGGCGTTCCCATGGTTCACCGATTCGTGCCTCTACGAGAGCTTCGATTGAATCATCGAGTTTTCCGCCACCGCGTGCAAATAACTTAATTCCGTTATCTGGCATCGCATTATGTGAAGCTGAAATCATGACGCCTAAATCAGCACCCGTACTTGCCACGAGGTAAGAAATTGCAGGCGTTGGTAGAACGCCGACGCGATACACATCAACGCCAGCACTAGTAAGTCCAGCAACGACAGCTGCCTCCAAGAACTCACCTGATGCACGTGAATCTTGACCCACTATTGCGCGTGGGCGGTCTGATTTATCATCAAAACCTTCAACGAGAATATGTGCAGCAGCGACAGCAACATCGAGTGCGAGTTCGGCGGTAAGAATCTGGCCGTTAGCTAAGCCGCGGATTCCATCTGTACCAAATAGGGACATGAGCACCG